>DMAO01000306.1 GCA_003446545.1 Sphaerochaeta sp. | reverse complement strand
ACGGTTATTGTTGAAGTCCCAAACAAGCAGGTGAAGGAGTTCTATAAGGAGCTGAAGGTAAAAGTCCCTTCGTCGGTTGACTTGGAGACGTTCAAGACTGAAACTTTGAAACTATCTAAAGGTTGCTGAAAACGTAGTGATTTATAGGTCTACTTTTAGGTTTATCGTAGGATAAAGCTCTGGAGTTGCGCTCTGTCTGGGATGTCTCCTGTACCAGCATTGAGTTGCTGATAGATCAAATTAAGGAATGTGTTTTCATGATTGGAGTAGCGAAAAACACTTCCCTGGTCATGTTCCAACTGTTCTTTCAGTGCCCGTATGAACCCGTAGTTGGGGAGTACCCCACGTTCTGTGTTCAGATACTCTCCAGCGTGCTCCACACTACCATCACAGCGAACGATATGATGTGAAAATTGAAACGCCACTCCTTCATAGGGGTGGAGCCCAGCATTGAATGGGATAGCTGCCATGGTAGTCTCGAAGTCAATGAAGTGAAGGGGGAAAACCCAGCTGTTCATTTCCTTCATAAGGTTCTTATGATCAATCCAGGGAGAATCGTCTCTCGTTTTGTATTTCTGAATCTGCATCCATTGTCGTTCACTCGCCGAGATTCCTGGGCTTGTATCGGGTTTCGGATGTACCGCGTGTTCAGGGATGTCATCCATCTTGATGATACCATTTTCAATCAGTTTATCCTTTCCCCTGAAGCTCCAGACATCCAAAACGGTTTGGCATGCAAAATCTTCATCGCTCCATCCCAGAACCTCTTTCCAGCATTCTTGCTTCCCGCTCTTGAGCCCCGATTGCTCCTTGTTATCAGTTGTGTAGAACTCACATGCAGCGCATTTCGAGGCAATGGGAGAGGGAATTCTTGTATCGGTTTTATAGGAGTCTGCTAAGAACTCAACATAATGGGAGAACTGCAGGGAGGTGTTGTTGACCGTATGAAGCGTCTGAAAGATCCTCCCGCATTCTCTGTCAACATTTACCGTACAGAGAATTGGGGGTGTTAGGTCATTCATGGTAAGGGTTTCTGATATTGAGACACCCTTTCGTCATGTGGCATCATGTACCAGTCGGAACTTCTGATTCAATCCATCAGTTGGACAAACAGCAGATTTGTCAGCCATCATAAGATGTGCTGATATCTTATAGTGCGGGAGTGCCCTGGAAAGTACATACTTCTGAAATGCCACATCATAGAGATACGGCTTCCATTTTGCACTGATTGTTCCGTCTCGATTGGTAAAAGGATGTGATTCCCCTGGATTGAAAGATTTTGCCTTCACCTTGAATAGCTTGATTTGATCGTCCTCTTTGACCAAGATGTCGGCGCGGATAAACAGGTTTCCTGATGCAATGGCTGCTTCATAGAGTATGACACTATCCAGCTGTAGCAGATCATTGGTTTCATTGAGCGCTTCCTCATAGTCAAGTGTCTTGATCTCATGGCCATCTGGGAAATAGCATTTTGCTAGCTCTCCAACCTGAAATTCCCCATCTGCGAGAGCAAGCAGAAAACTATCATCAAGGTTCTGGTTTGCATAGCACTCTTTCCCTGTATAGAAGAGTTTTGTTGGACATTCAGTTGCCAGCTTGAATCGGGATTTTGTCAAATACCTTTCTCTTACCATTCTGGTTCTCTCCAAATAATTGTCACTGCATAGTATACAGCAGTCGAGTCACCGGTGGATAAAAATCCTATGTAATGGTATAAACTGGTTTTTCCCAGACTCAAATATTGACAAGACGGTAGTTCTGGCTCATGCTCTTGCCAGAAACTTGATGAATAAAGGAGTCGAGAGAATGGAAAAGCCCACCAAGCAGAAAACAGCAAAAGAAGTTGAGGCTCCTCGTCTCTATCCACTCAGTGGTGCTCAGGCACTCCAAGTCCTCAGTATCTTGGCTGAGAAAGATGCCGAGATTGCCAAGGAGATAGAGAGACTCTCCGCCATGGTTTTTTGTGATGTGTCGGTGGAAGATGTTGCTTTCTTGGTGTTCAATGCACTTGATGGGATTGACGTTGAAGATTGTTGGAATGCATCAGGCAGACAAAGGGAGGGAGGGTATCGCGATGAGTATGATGTTGCTGATGAGATGGTCTCTGAAGCGTTCTACCCCTTCACCAATCAAATTGATATGTTTTACCAAACAGGTGAGTATGCTGCAGAACAAACATACATGCATGGGGTACTCTTGGGGCTTTATCAATGCCTGAATGAATCGACTTCTGATTTCTTTGAGCAGTATATGGAGGATTACCCTGAAATGCTTAAGCAGGAACTTATTGATGGTTGGAAGAAGCGTCATCCAGATGATGCCTCTGCTTTACAGATGCTCAATACCTTCATTGAAGAGTACTGCCCTGACTGGGGTACAGAGGAGACTGAGTTAGGAGAGTAGGTAGTCGATGATATTCCGATGGAGAATGCCATTGCGGGAACGTCCAACTGGATCCAAAGAGAGAACCAGTTTTGGATAATTATCGTCAATTGCCTCCAAAGGAGAAAATTCCCTTTCAATGGTAGTGGGGTCAGCAAGAAGATATGCGACTTGGATATAGAGTTTCTCGGTTCCTCGTGTTGCAATAAAATCTATCTCCTTTGTCTCCAGTTCCCCAATGAGTATCCCATAGCCGTTTTTGCGAAGATGCAGGTACACAATATTCTCCAGTGACTGTGCAATATCCTGTTCATTGTCAAAGAATAGTCCTCTGATTCCCAGATCATTTACAAAGTACTTCTCATTTGTTTTGAAGACCTCTTTGCCCTTGATATCATACCTGGGAGCTCCATGAATCAAGAAGGCCTGTTTTGCATACTCGAGGTACTGGTAGATTGTTTCCCTTGATACACTCCTTTGTTCATGCTTCAGATACTTAGAGATTGAAGTAGCGGAGAAACGCTGACTGGTAGTTGCAATGAGGTAGTGCATGAATCGTTTCAGCAGATCCACGTTTCTGATTCCATGGCGTTGTACAATATCCCGCAGTAGAATTGATTGGTACATATCCAAAAGATAGTTTTTTCTGGTGGATTCTTCTGGGAACTGGAGAACCCCTGGAAGTCCTCCTGTGCGAATATAGGTTAAAAACTTTTCTTCTTTTGTTGGAGAAGGTATATAGTCATACATCTCCTTGAAGGAGAGGGGAAGGATTTCAATTGAATAGAAACGCCCGGTAAGGTAGGTCGCCAATTCTCCTGAGAGGAGACTGGAATTCGAACCAGTGATGAACAGTTCAGCAGCATCTTTTGCATGCAATGAGTTAACCACCTTCTCAAATCCTTCAACAACTTGTACTTCATCAAGGAAGATATAGTAGCGGTTGTCATTGACCATCTTTTCCTGGATGAACTCATAGAGTGCTTTGTAGTGGGTGATTGACTCATTCTCCAACAGCTCAAAATTAATACTGATGATTTGTTCCTTCGGTACCCCAGTAACAATAAGGGTATCCTGTATCTGTTTGAGAATGGTAGATTTCCCGACTCTCCGCATTCCTGTCAGTACTTTGATTACCTGTTTCCCAGTTACTGATCGGATCTTTTCAAGATACTCAGTTCTCTGTATGTACATGGTTATCCTCTCTGACTCAACTATAGAGCAGAAAAGTACGTCATACAAGACAAATAATTTGAATTATGGTTATAAGTACGCTTTAACGTACAAATTGGCTTACTTTGTAGAAAAAGTACGCTAAGAAAGACAAGTATGGTTTCTTGTAAGCCTGGCTGCAAGAGATGGAGTGGACCTACCAGTCTCGTAAGAGAAAGTTCTCTAGATGCATGATCTGAATCCCGTTTTCATTTCCTTCTGCAAATTCATCAAGAGTTATTACCCACTTAGGATAGTGGTCCTTTATCTCCATGAGATTACTAATTTCCCTGTCTGATGATTCAGGGAGATTTCGGCAGACTTGGATATAGAGTCTTTCTTCTTGCTTCTCAGCGACAAAATCAATCTCCTTGGCACCATTCTTTCCAATGTAAACAGTATACCCGCGTCGTTTGAGTTCTAGATACACGATATTCTCCATCATGGAAGCAAGAGATTTTGAATTATACCCCATGATACAGTATTTGAGGGAAGAGTCTGCAAGATAGAACTTTTCTTGGGTTTTCAAAACCATTTTTTCGTGTAGATCATACCGTTTGCATCGGTAAATAATGAAAGCCTTTTCCAACCAGTCCAGATAATCATAGATGGTCTCCACACTCAGTTTCCGCCCTTCATTCTTAAGAAATTTTACAATTGCATGAGCAGAAAACGTTTTTCCTACATTTTCGATCACATAGAGGACTGTACGATTGAAAAGGTCTTGGTTTTTAATCTGATGACGACGAGCAATATCATTCGTTACAACCGAATTATAGATTCCTTCCACAATCTGATAGATGGTTTCTTGAGAAAAATCTGATAGTGCGGTAACAGGAAAACCGCCGCCCTTGATGTATGCAACCAGCAACTCTCTCGGGGTGAGTGTGCTATTCGACTTAAAGAGAAGATATTCTTGGAAAGACAAGGTATATACAGGGATTTCAACATACCGCCCAGAGAGATAGGAAGAAATTTCTGAAGACATCAACCTGGAATTTGATCCAGTTATGTAGATATCCACTGGATACTTCTCAAATACATCGTTGACTGCCTTTTCCCAACCTTCAATCTCTTGGACTTCATCTAGCAAGAGATAACTCGTTTTCTCTGCGTGTATCTGATGTATCAATTCTTTATACATATGTACTGCAGTGAATCCTTCATCGATTTCCATACTTGTATATCGTCGATGTATGATGGAGCCAGAAGGAACACCTTTTTGTCTCAATAACTCGCTAAACATTGAAAAGATAGTAGATTTTCCAGACCGTCTGATACCTGCCAAAATCTTTACGACAGGTACGTCGATATAAGATTCCAAGGTAAACAAATATGCTGGTCGTGGCACAGTGATATCTTTCATACACCTATCATACTCGACAAAAAGCTAAACAGCTATAGTTTATATCAAATATAGGTAAAAACTATGAAAAAATAACAAGTTTTTATCTATTTTGAATAAAAAATATGATAATTGATATGCTAGTACCATATGCATCTCCCAAAAATTGTGAATCTTTGGGAGATACCTACTTCTCTACCGCTCTTTCCGATCCTTGAAATCTTTCTTGATTCGCTTGTTCCAATCATCTGGAATGGAAGCAGCGGAGCGGTAGTGGGAAACTGCCTCACTCATTACTTCGAAGTTCAGATGGATACCTTCCTTATCGGCAATAAAATCCTGGGCGCGTTCAGGGGAAATCCCTACTTCCTCTGCTGCTACCTCCGCATCGATGTTTGCACCAAGGTAGATAAACTCCCATCCATAGCTCTCCCGCTCTCTCTTGATCATTTCTCGAACCATCTGAGCAGAGTACTCCCTGCTTGCGTTCTCCATCCCATCGGTAATAATCAGGAAGATTACATGCCCAGCTTGGTATTCTGGTGCTGTGGTCTTCCGAACCTGCACAATCTTGGAAATAGTTCGCCCAATTGCATCGTACAGTGCAGTAGAGCCTCCCACAGCATACTCTTTCTCGGTCATTGGACTTACCGCCTCGATAGAAATACGGTCTGAGCGCACAGCAATACATCATCCTGTACAGCACAGGAATTACCTTATCTCGAATATCCCGGTGCCAATCCAGCGTATCCATGTAGCCAAACAGGATTTTCAACTCATTCTCAGTGAAAATATGGGGGATATATTGTGTCTCCAGCGGGATTTGCTCTGACTCAAGGACAAAGGCATCCTGGCCCACATACTTCAGATACTTGCCAAACGCACGGATTACAAATAGCCTTGCCCTATGACAGTTCTGGGACTCACCATCCCTAACCAACGCCCATTGCAGAACCGCCTCTTCATCCAGGGATGTCTTCTCAGGGTGTCTCCCGACCATGAACGCATCAACCATATGAAGCTGGTACTCATAGGATTTTTTGGAAAAGCCAAGGGTCTCCTTCAATGAAAGAAAATCATACATGGATTTGCTGAGGTTGCTTTTGAATGCTTTCATTTTAGCCATCCTTTGGGTTCGATACCCTTGAACCCAAGGCAGCAGCCCTGCATGGAAGGGGAGGCGAAGACATACCTGTCAGCGGAATGTATGTTTGCATGGCCGATGCATTGGGCAATCTCCTCTACAGGCTCACTTTGCTGCGGAAGCCAGGTAGAAAGGGATCTGCGAAAGGAATGTACTGTATATTTTTCAGGCTTATCGACACCTGCCTGTTTGCATCTCCTTCTCACCACCGCATCGACACCATGTCCTGCCAGAGGCCTTGTAGGGCTGGTAGGAATAAGAAATATATGCTCACATGCAGTCTGGGGCCTCTCATGGAGGATGTAGTCGGCAAGTGCATTGCCGGCACTTGGCACGAGGGGGATGATTGTCTTCCTTCCTGTCTTTTTTTGCCTGAGTTCGATTGTATAGGTTTCCCATGAGATGTCTTGGAGCTTGAGGTTGCAGATATCACTCCTTCGTATTCCCGTATGTATTGCAAGAAGCAGAATCGCATAGTCCCTCCGGCCCCTGTCATCAAAGGTGAAGGACTCCAGCAACGTATGGATCTCTTCCTTGGTGAAGTAAATGATGTTCTTTTCTCTCCTTCTGATTGGCTTCAGGATTGTGATGTCTGCATCCACTGTGCACAAGCATTGCCGGTTGAGAAATTTAAAAAAAGCCTTCAGGTTGCGGATTACCAAATCCATGCTCCCTTTGTTCGTATCGTGTGTTGACTCAAGGAACCTGGTCACATCTCTGATGGTCAAGTTGGAGAAGCCTGTCACTCCTTCGGATTCAAGGAAATGGCAAAATTTCCTGATTACATTCTCGTACCATTCGATAGTGGCTGGAGCGTGATGTGTTGTTGCTATCAATCCAGCCGTTGCTGTTTCCAGAGTTTTCTGGAAAAATATGGTATTCAAAGGATATTTTGAACCATGGTGCATCCTTTCCCATACAAAGGATCCTGTTTTAGTATAGGCCTCAAGGAAAGATGCCGCTTTTAGGTACCTCTGGAAACTACGACTGGATATTTTTCCAGTCTCTAGGCGTATCTTTTGTGAATGCAATACAAGCTCGATCACTTCCAAAGAATAAGGCCCGGGTCTACAACTCGCCTCAGCCTGCTTGGTGAACTTTCCCAGGTAGTATGAGTAGTCCTTGATAGTGGATTTTGAAAGATTACAGTCTTCCATCCCTTTGAGAATCTCTGCAGATATTTCTCTCATTGTCATAGCCATACGATTTACCTCCAATCATTTTATACGGCCAATGGTCGCTTGATTGGAGTGTATGTCTCGATGTGGGAATAAACTAGAAATAAATCCCGACACTGTCTGAGCTGTTATTCTTGGGGGCAAAGCAATTAGGCCTGGGTTTTGCCCACTATCGGGATTTGTTTTACTGTAGGGATTTGCGTGCAACGGACATCAGGAACTATTACGGGTTCAAGAGCTACCCCTTCGCCGCAGACGTGAGGGTGGAGGACATGTACAAGCTCAAGAGCATGATGGAAATCAGCGAAGGCATCGAATTTGCCATGCAGCAGTCCATGTATTTTGCCATAATCGGCGATGTCGGCTCCGGGAAGACCACGGCCCTTCGCTACAGCATGTCCCGTTTCCCCTCAAAGAGATATGCGGTGATCAACGTCGTCGGTGGGGACTATTCCTTCATTGAGCTGATGAGGCATACCATGGCATGCCTGGGCATCTTCACCCGCACCACCCAGCAGACGGTGATGCTCCGTTCCATCTATGAGGGGCTTGGGGCCCTGAGGGAGGATGGGAAAACACCCATTCTCTGTCTGGACGAGGCCCACTTGCTCAAGATAGATGTGTACTCACAGTTACATTTACTGAGCCAGCAGAGCCACCAGCAGCCCAAGGTGCTCCCCATGGTGATCTGCGGGCAGGAAGGTCTCTTCGAGAAACTGAACAACTACCAGGCAAGGCCCATCATGAGCCGCATCCTCAATGGCTACAACCTGAAAAGCCTTTCCCAGGACGAATGCATAGGCTACGTTCAGCACCAGCTTTCCACCATCGCTGGCGGGGATCCCGACCTGTTCGAGCAGACCGCCCTGATTGCGGTGACCCAGGCTTCGGGGGGACTGCCCAGAAGGGTCAACGCCGTCTGCCTCAAGGCGCTCAAGAGTGCCATGGATTGTGGCAGGAGAAGCGTGACAGCAGAGGACATCCGCCTTGCAAGCAAGGACTGGTGGCAATGATGGACCGCCTGTATTCCGCTATCCGTCCTCCGGACAGGAAAAGGGTCAGGGCTCTTCCTGCCAAAGGGAAGAGAGATCTTGTCTTCCTGTTCTCCCTCATGGGGAGTCAGCGGGAATGGCTTGTGGACAACCTGAAATGGATATTGAAGGACAACGGCGGCGATATCATCGCTTCCTGGCTCTTGCAATACATCTACGACCCCATGGGGTATGCTGAACCCCTGGACGATTCCGTCTGGGAAGGCTGTCTGGCCGACTATTGTGGCAAACGTGATGAGATCCTTGACGAATGGAGAGGTATGGAACATGAAAGAGAAGATTGCACTGGCAACCGATTTCGACAGGGAGAGCTGGATCTATAAGGCCGCCGTTGACGGCATATGCATGAAGCTCCTGCACTCAGAGATGCTTGACGAGTACGAGCTGTTTCTTGACGATGAGGATCCTGAGGGTCCGTCAATTAAGGACCAGGGGGCGATGCTTCTGGATTCCATTGCGATGGTTTCCCTCGTCCAATAAACCATGATAATCTTGCATCCCAACCCTGTGGCGTTTGTTTCGCCATGGGGCCTTTTTCATCTTCTGCTTGTAGCCTCTGAATTGCCAGGGGCTGTCTTTCTGTATTGCATACTACTGGGAAAATCCTTGGAATTTACAGAGAAAGTACTTCTTCGACGCTCAGTCCAAATGTGTCCTTTGTTTCCTACCATGCCACTTTTTCACTCCAAGATAATTCGCAAGAAGCATTCAGAATAATGTGCTAGTTAATACCATGTTTCGCACTTCCACCTCTCTACCTGCTCGCTTATGAATGCCTCTATACCATTTTCTTGCATGGATCTGAGGTTTTCTATCATGCTCATGTGGTATTTTGTGCGATAGCGTTTGTCCAGCAATTTAAGGCGCTGACACGGAAAAGCCGTGCACTCAAAGCAAAGACGGACACGCCCGTCCCGAAGCAGCTCACAGCTATCGCCCATATGCAGACAGTTTTTACCACGAGGTATGCAGAGCTGGCAATATTGCCTGTGGAAGCCTTGCTTTTTCAGGTCGTGCAATTGCGACTGGTAAGCGACGCATAAGAGACAGTCCATGCCGCATGGCGCTATAAGGTCCTCTCTGTTTGTAGTGTGATTTGTATCCATTGCCTTTACTCCGCTTACGTCACTGTTTCTTCATATGTATCTATGCACATAGCCTGTACACAGATACCTTCCATATATTTTGGAGTGGTGTAAGAGGTACGTCAAGCTTTGGATTCATGAGGTGGTACCTATATTCATGAAAGAGGTATTGGCTCTTGCTATCTACTGTTGGTACGTGCTTCCCTTGGTTTCACCTGTATTGCTGTTGGGATATTGGTACAGCCCGTTTGGTAGTCTGCAGAGTGGCGCTTTTTTGACTTTCTGACTTGGTTGGTCAAAAATCAGAAAAAAACTGTATTTGGAGATTCCAAATACAGTTTTTTGCTTTTCACCAAGAAATATTTTTATCCTACCAAATCCTTTTTCTTGATAGTATCTTCCCCATCAGGGCTCAAATTTGCACGGGATTGGGTAAAACAAAAGTTGTCTTTCGCGTAGAGTTGAGATAGACCGATACGGGTATCAGACGTAGCCTAAAATCCAATGATGCCAAGGTGGGAGAGGAGAATTTTTCCTCCGATGAGGATGAGAACCCCACCTCCTAGAATTCCTGCCTTGCTTTGCAAGCGGTTACCGTAATAATTGCCGATGATGATAGCAAGCAATGATAGAATAAAAGTGACAATACCTATCAGAGAAATGGCGATAAAAATGTCTGTTTGTAAGAAGGCGAGGGTGATACCCACCGCCAAAGCATCGATGCTGGTAGCGATTGAGAGCAACAGGAGTTCTTTCAGATTGAGTTTGTCGACTGTTACCACTGGGCAGGTAGGGTCTTCGGTAAGGGAGTCATAGAGCATTTTACCCCCTATGATGGCGAGTAGGAAGAAAGCGATCCAATGATCGATTGGGGTGATGAACTGTTTGAACTGGAGACCGAGTGACCACCCGATTAACGGCATTCCCGCTTGGAAGATTCCGAAGGATAGGGCAATGATGAACCCTTGGGGCCAATTGATTTTTCGCATCCTGAGCCCTTTGCACAGAGATACGGCAAACGCATCCATGGCAAGGCCTACTGCGAGCAAGAGCAGTTCCAAGATTCCCAAAAGAGGGGCCTCCTGTAGTTTTTTAGGGTCAAGTATAGGAAGTTTTGTAGGGAAATACAAGTTTCTACAATATTGCAAGGCTGGAACCAAACACCTTTGCCTATAGAGTATCAATGAGGTTCATCATGGGGTCTCTCCTATGCTCAGGCGATTGTTTCNNCATGAATTCTCAATATTCCCTGTCGATCATGATGTATGTCAGGTATCAAATTCTTCAGCCCAGATCTGGTTTTTGGTCTCAATTATCGTTTTCTCTCTGCAACTTCTCTGGATGCTCTGTGCAAGATAGGAATCCTGCAAGGCCTCAGCAAAGGAATACCCTTGGCC
>DMAO01000003.1 GCA_003446545.1 Sphaerochaeta sp. | reverse complement strand
GGTTCTGGTACTGCTTCGTCGCAAAGTCTTTGACTTTTGTAAGTTTCAGAAGCGTGTGGGCAATATCAGTGGTTGCACTCATTCTTTCTATCCTCTATCACTCAATAATAGGCAAATGTTCTGTCATCGTCTAGGTGGGTTTCAAGATTGTCTGCCTCTGTAAAAACAGCTCTATGTATGGGTATTACTCTACATATGGTATAGTAGAATTCTCACCGCCAAAGCTTGCTTCCCTGGTATCACAGACATACCAGTCCTGTTCGCTGTTAGTATCGCTGTAGTTGTAGCGGCACAGCGTGCGCGTCGCTGTGCTGTTGGTGGAGTCAATGGCCTTTTCTGCCAGTTGGGAGTCCCACTGTCGCCCCTGGTAGAGAAGAAGGGCACACGCCTCAGTCTCCTTTGAACCAAACCCGCTGTAGGTAGTGGTGGTCCTGTTGCTGTAGAGTACAGCATCAAGGACTGGGCTCTCCCAGTCGGGGCTTTCTGTGACGGTGATGCTTCCGTTATTGGAGCCTAGGCCTCCAAGATATTCGGATGTATTGGGCATTTCTGTTTCCCCCTGTTGGAATGCAATGACTACGAAATCCCCTGCAAATACCTGCGTGTCCCCTAGGATGCATCGGTCCTTGATATAGGAGCCAACACCATTTGACACAGTAATGCCGGCAAGGTTTCCTGCCTTGGTGATACGTAGTTCAACCCTGTCAGGATTATTGGCTGAACCCTTGGTAGAGAATTCGTTGATAAGGATGCCTGCCCTGTTTGGGTTGTGGGCCCAGACCTCAACATTAAAGCGTGTGCTGTTTCCCCACTGGTCCTCTACCCGACCTTCCAATCGGGTGGAGGTGGCTATCTCCATGGGTGAGGGGAGGTAGAGCATGAGGGTGTCACGTACACAGAGGTAATTGGTGTTCCTTACCCCATTTACCTTAAGCATGATGGATTTGCTTTGTAGCTCCTCTGTGAACTTTACTGTGATGCTAGCTGTGTCTATAGCTTTGGCACTGAGCAGCTTAGGGGGTGTGCTATCCTGTTGGGCAAAGAGGTCTGTAATCTTTGGCCCCTCTTGGTTGCAAC
Source organism: Sphaerochaeta sp. (assembly GCA_003446545.1). Classification (GTDB taxonomy): domain Bacteria; phylum Spirochaetota; class Spirochaetia; order Sphaerochaetales; family Sphaerochaetaceae; genus Sphaerochaeta. The sequence goes on along the minus strand of DMAO01000003.1, from coordinate 8,727 downwards.
CGCAACCGGTGGTAAGCAGCAGGAGCATCAGTATTGTCGCAAGAGTGTATGTACAAGTTTTCATAGTGAAAAAGAGGGAAAGGTACACGTATTGCTTCAATTGACAGAAAGGGAGCAAACACCCTAGACTTGGACAAACTTTGGGGGGAATGTATGTCCAAACTATGGCAGAAAGACTATTCGCTTGATTTACTTATGGAAGAGTTTACGGTAAATAAGGACTATATACTGGACCAACAGTTGGTGGTCTCCGATGCATTGGCATCTATCGCCCATGCAAGGGGGCTGCAAAGCATCGGTCTTCTTTCAGAAGAGGAGCTTTGCAAACTTGAAGGGGCTTTGCAAGAGGTCATCCAAAAGGGTATCGAAGGTAGTTTCCCCATAACAGAGGCGGATGAGGACTGTCATACCGCCATCGAAGGCTTTCTCACTGCCAAGGTAGGGGATGCAGGTAAGAAAATCCATACAGGAAGAAGCCGCAATGACCAAGTGCAGACAGCACTACGGCTGTGGATGCGTGAATACGCCCTCAAGCTTTGTAGGGAAACAGGCTCTTTTGCAAAAAGCCTGTTGGAGTTTGCCAAAAAATATGAATTTGTCCCCATGCCGGGAAGGACCCATATGCAGATAGCGATGCCCTCGTCTGTCGGGCTGTGGGCAGCATCGTTTGCAGAAGAGCTCTATGATGAGGCACAACACCTGATGCAACTCTCCTGGACGCTAGACCAGAGCCCCTTGGGGTCTGCTGCCTCCTATGGAGTTCCCCTTCCCTTGGATAGGGAGTTTGTTGCCTCTGAGATGGGCTTTTCCCGGGTGCAGAACAATGTGCTCTATGCAAACAACAGTCGTGGCAAGTTTGAGGCGATGCTGTTGGACAGTTGTGATTACATCGCCCTGACCATAAGCAAGCTTGCTCAGGACCTTATTCTTTTTACTCTGCCTGAGTTTGGCTACTTCTCCCTTCCCAAAGAGTTGTGTACAGGATCTTCCATCATGCCACAGAAGAAAAACCCTGATGGACTTGAACTTGCCAGAAGCCGTTCAGCCTTGGTCTCCTCCTCTGCAATGGCGGTCAAGTCCATCATCAGAAGTCTTCCTTCGGGATACAACAGGGACTTTCAGGACACCAAAGAACCTCTGATGCAGGGAACCAAAGCAACATGGCAACTGGTGGGAATCATGAGCCGGATGCTTGAGGGTCTGGTGGTCCATGAAGAAGCCCTTACCAAGGCCTGTGTTCCTTCGCTCTATGCCACCGACGTGGTCTTGAACAAGGTCGTGGAGGGGGGGAATTTTCGCGATATCTACAAGGATGTTGGGATGCACCTCTCTGACGTTAGGGCTTTTGACCCTGTTGCCACACTCAAGAATCGCACTAGCCTAGGAACAACAGGAAACCTTGCCCTTGATGATGACCTCTTGTTTGTGAATCTCATGCAAGAGGGGTGTGACCAGGTGTTGCAATCGTATAGCGAAGCGTATGAACAGCTGTGTGGCATTTCAGGAGTTGAGGTAGTTCTTTATTGAAGTAAGATTCTTTTGTAAAAAAGAAGGAAAGAAAGAAAAACCCACCAGATAGGTGGGCATGAAGGCAGTGGCTTGCTTTACTATCAGAGCCCGGTTGCTTTCTCCTCGTCTTTTGTCAGTATCGCTACAGGCCGACCCGATCGTTTTTGTAGCATTGGCGTGTGCTTTACCGCCTGGTGATAAGCCTCCGCAATGTTGGTGCAGTAGTCCCCGATATGCTCCAGATGGCGAATCTTCTCAAGGATGAGCAACTCCATGCGTACATCGGCATGTTCTTCGGAGAGACGAGCCTGCACTAGGTTGGTCAGATGGTTTCTCCAGGTGTTGATTTGCTCCTCAAATTCGTTGGCCTTCTGCATCTCTGCCTTGGTAAGGGTCTTGTCCATCCGGTCGCGCACATAGTTGAGGAACTCCTGGACAAGATTCTGGTACTGGCGAAGCTCCGTATCGATGGACTCGTCGAATTTCCAGTTCTGCTGGAATCGTCTTTGTACAAGCATAACCAGATTGAAGCAACTGTCGGTCACTGACTCAAGTTCATCCATGACACGGATCAGGCAGTTCAGCGAAGATGCATTGGTGGGTGTCTGTGAGTCCTGAAGCAGGTGGACGCAGAAGTCCGAGAGCTGTTCCTGCATCTGGTCGGCATACTCCTCATCATGCTTCATCGCCGCAACATCTGCCTCAAGATTGACATCAGGGTTGTTGGACATGAAACGGTAGCGGTTAAGCATATTACAGGCAAGATTTGCCATCTTCTGTATTTCGTCCCTGATGGTAATCATGTAGAGCTCAGGGGAGTCGATGAAGGTACCACCAATGTATTTGAAGTGGTAGGTGCCCTCGTCATATTCATCCTTGGCTGGGACCATCCTTTCTATCAGGTGGGCGTACTGGCGGACAAATGGGAAGAATAGGATGGTGTTGGATACATTGAAAACCGTATGGAACATGGCAAGGAAGAGAGGAAGCTGGTGGGCCAGTTCCACCGCTGAGAGTGAATAGATATCCTTGAGGGTAAGGATGTTCACCAACAGGAGAATCGGTTTGAGGAAGATGATCGCTAGGAGTGTGCCGATTACGTTGAAAATAATATGTGCCAAAGCGGCTCTTTTTGCTGTGGTACTGGTTCCTATCGAAGCTAGGTAGGCTGTGATGGTGGTACCTATGTTCGAACCTAAGATCAAGGCAGCAGAGGCAGTAATTCCAAGCCAGCCGTTGAAAGCCATGGTTAGGGTCATCGTCATCGCGGCAGAGGATGACTGTACCACAACGGTGACCGCTGTCCCGATAAGCACGCAGATTAGAACCATCAACAGCGAGTCCTTGTTGAAGGAATTGAGGAAAGCAAGGGCTCCCACGTCGCCAGTTAAGTTCGGCATGGACTTTTGCATGAAGTTAAGGCCAAGGAAAAGCAGGCCAAATCCTAGCAAGACATCAGCCATCTCGCGGATATGGTTTTTCTTGGAGAACATCATCGGTAGGGCTATTGCTAAGGAAATGAGGGCCAGAGAGGTGATGTCCATCTTAAAACCGAGCAGGGCCACCAACCATCCTGTGAACGTGGTACCGATGTTAGCTCCAAGGATGACTCCGATTGCCTGAAAAAGGTCCATCAGCCCCGCATTCACAAAGCTGACTACCATGACAGTCGTTGCTGAAGAGCTCTGTATTAGGATGGTAATGATGATACCCGTTAGTACCGAGACGAAACGGTTCTTTGTCATGAGCCGAAGAATTGCCTTCAGTCTATTTCCGGCAGTTTTCTGAAGACCTTCACTGAGGATTTTAATCCCATAGAGGAAAAGCCCTAGACTGCCTATAATTCTAAACAGAGTCATTATTGTATTCATATCTACCCAAACGTATCAAGTTTATGCTGGTTTGGTAAAGTAGTTGGCTGAAGAGTTTTTCTTTTATGTCTATTTCGTGGCTAGTTCGGTTGGCCTTTGGATATAACTCCAAAACACGACTCGCTGCTGGTATTCTTCACCTTGAGATGGATTGAACTTTCATACCTGTTGTTGTATGGTTTGACCATGAGTATCATCAAACCGCAAAAGCTTGGAATCATCGCAGGTCCAGGCTCAGAGTACTTCACCGGCAAGATTGTAAAACACTTGCGCCGTCTCTATCTTGAACGCTACACAAAGCTCTCCTCTGCCCTTGCAAAAAGGCATGACTTGAGTGAGGAAGAGATTCTCAAGACGGTGACCCTGCTCGACGATCTGAACAACAAGCGTATCCCTAGAAGCAAGAGGCCCGGCTCATTCCAGTGCCCGGACTTTACCANNCCATAAAGGCAAAATACACAAGGTTTGCCAATGGGGAAGTGAAGGCGGAGATACTTGATGCGGTAAGAGGGCTTCGAGTCTTCATTGTATATGACCTGTCTAATTCGGAGCCGGTACGTGTAGCCGGTTCTGATGATCCCATTCCCTTGTCGGTTAATGATCATCTGATGTTCCTGTTTACCACCATAAACGCCATACAGCTTGCAGGTGGGGAGAGTGTAACGTTGGTATTGCCCACCTATCCCTATTCAAGACAGCACAAGAAAGGCGGTCGAGAGGCTCTAACTGCAGCCATGTTTGGCCGTATTTGTGAAATGTTACGTGTGGATAGGATTATTACCTTAGATATTCACAGTAGGGAAATCGAGAACTGCTTCTCGCATCTGCATCTGGAGAACCTCCATGGTTCTTACCAGACCCTCATCGCCCTACACAAGATCATTGACTTCAGTGATCCTGATTTGGTAGTTGTCTCCCCCGATACCGGAGCCATTAGCCGAAACAAGTTCTATGCCCAGGCATTACACCGTCCCCTGGCTATGCTCTACAAGGAGCGTGATTACTCCATCGTCAGTAAGGATGCCAAGCACTCCAATATCAAGAGCATCAACCTCCTCGGTGATGTCACTGGCAAGACTGTCCTTATGGCTGACGACATGCTTGCTACCGGCGGAACGTTGATTATCGCCATGCGTGAGCTGATGAGCCTAGGTGCTAAGCGTGTCATCTGCATGGTGAGCCTGCCCTTTTTCAATGCCAATGCAGTGGAAGAGTTTGAGCAAGCCTATCAGGAGGGTATTTTCTATAGGATCATCGGAACCAATGCTGTCTACCATGGACGTGACCTCCTTGAGAAGGAATGGTATGTCCAGGCTGATATTACCGAGCTGTTTGCACGGGTGATCAGCCGACTACACCATGGCCGATCCATAAGCCCGTTACTCGACAACAGAAAGTTCATCCAGATTATGATCGACAATACTCAGGCACAAAATGCAGCGCAAAGGGCCTCTGCCAGTGCTAGTAACCCGGACCGCACGTAGAGCTAGGCTAGCGGTATCCGGGTTATTCCACTTTGCTTTTCTCCTGCCGTAGGTCGGAGATGGTAACGTACTATGTACCTTTATCCAAACACAAACTGGAGACTTTTTTATGAAAATGTCAAACCGTATTTCCGCTTTTCAGTGCTCGCCCATCAGAAGACTCTCCCCCTATGCCCGTGATGCCCAAAGCAGAGGGCTCAAGGTGTATCATCTCAATATAGGCCAGCCCGATATCAATACCCCCCCTCAAGTACTTGAGGCAGTGCGCAACTATGACCAGACCATCATCGCTTATGGCAATAGTGAAGGCCGGGAAGACCTGAGGAAAGCCCTTCCCGACTATTATGCAAAGTATGGTTTGGAGGTGAGTAGCGATGAGCTTCTCATCACCACCGGAGGTAGTGAGGCTTTGCAATTTGCCTTCATGACCCTTTGTGACCCCTATGATGAAATCATCATTCCCGAACCATACTACACCAACGTCTCTTCATTCGCCCACTCGGCGATGGTCAACCTGGTGCCTGTCACCAGCAAGATAGAGGAGGGTTTTTCCCTTCCTGACATCTCCGAATTTGAGAAGAGGATCACACGCAAGACCGGGGCAATCCTGGTGTGCAGTCCCAACAACCCTACAGGCCATGTCTATACCAGGGATGAGCTGTTGCAATTGCTCAATCTTGCCAAGAAGCATGATATCTTTCTAATCGTCGATGAGGTGTATAGGGAGTTCTGTTATGACGGTGAGGAATTTACCAGTGTACTGGCGTTCCCAGAATTTGCAGATAGGGTTGTTTGTGTAGATAGCTTTTCCAAGCGCTACAGCATGTGCGGCTCAAGAATTGGGGCTCTTGTAAGCAAGAATCCTGATGTGTTGGCTAATGCCCTCAAGCTTGCCCAGGCAAGGCTTTGTCCTCCTGAGATTGAACAGGTGGCGGCACGCGCAGCCTTAGATACGGATGACGTCTACCTACAAGAGGTAAAGGCTGAATATGAGAAGCGCAGGGACTTTATCGTAGCGGGTCTTCAGAAAATAGAAGGGGTTGTCTGTAGTGCCCCTAAGGGGGCTTTCTATCTGGTAGCTGAGCTTCCTGTTGATAATGCAGAGGATTTTGCAATCTTCATGCTTAAGGATTTTTCCTTGGATGGTAAGACCGTAATGGTCGCCCCTTGTGAAGACTTCTATGAGACAGAAGGGCTTGGGCGCAAACAGGTAAGAATTGCCTATGTGCTCAACACCGAAGATCTTGCAGAGGCTCTCAAGTGCATAGAAGCAGGATTGAAGGCATATCGTGAGAACGTTCTTGGAGAGTCCTTGTAGGCTAGAATAGGTATGAGCGATAGTACCTATCGCTCATACCACATGTAGGCAGCTCCTACTCTCCTATGATTTTTATGAGGCAGTGCTTGTCTCGCATCCCATCAAAATCATAATAGAAGAGCTCCTCCCAGGAGCCAAAATCGAGTTTCCCTCCCGTAATGGCAACCACGGCTTCACGACCCATGATGGTGCGTTTGAGATGGCCGTCGGCGTTCATCTCATCTCCCTTGTTGTGATTGTACTGCTCGTACGGGAGTTCTGGAGCGAGTTTCTCGAGCCAAACCTCAAAATCCTGGTGCAAACCACTCTCGATGGAGTTTACGAAGACGCTGGAGGTAATGTTCATGGCGTTGACCAGTACAAGACCTTCCATGATCCCGCTTTCCCCTACGGCTTGTTGTACGGCCTCGGTGATATTGATCAGGCCGCGCCGTTTGTTGATGTTAAACCACAATTCCTTTCTGTAAGTAATCATGTGCACCTCCAATGGCATGTATAGTATACCATACAGTGATTGTAAGATGTAGGATTTAAGGATACTCTGCCGTCCATTATGGATGATTTTTCAGTCATTCCCCAACGAAGCGAGAGTAGCAAAAGCATTACCATGGTTCGTGCGCCAGCGAGTGCCGGGAATGAGCAAAGAGTTGGATTGCCCTACGATACGCTTGCATCTCAAAAAAGAGTTTTCATCTACCAACAAGTTCCTCAAGTACTTCTGGACAGGCAAGAGTGCAGTTTTCCATGAAAAGCCCGCTTTGGCTAACGAACCAATAGACCTGAGCCCCTATGACACCCTTATCATTGCAACCCCAGTGTGGGCCGGGAACGTCAGCTCTCCTGTCCGTTCTTTCCTAGCAGCATATGTGATAGAAGGCAAGCAGGTCTATCTGGTGGCTCATGATAGTGGTGGGTCGCCTAAAAAGTGTTTCGCCACCATGCGAGCGTTGCTCCCAAAGAGCAAGCTCAAAAAAGAGATTGGGTTTGTAAACGTAACACAAGAGACCTATTCCACCCATAAGGAAAAGCTTGAGGCCTTCTGCAAAGAGATTCTTGCTGGAAAATAGGATGTAGGGTATACGTGAGATGGTATTGGCTCAGTAGAGTAAATATCATCGTAAAAAAGACGGGGATTGAACCCTACGTACCGACAGGTGCCGGGATATACCCTCCCATGGTCCGGAATATCCCCCCACCAAGGATGTGAGCCTGCACCTTCTTCTGCAGGCTTGTGGTGCACTCCCAGGCTTCTATGTCTGATTGTGTTGCACCAAACCCGAAGACCCGTTCATAGATCTGAGGTGTAGAAAAAGAAACGGGAAACTTCTTAAAGCGTTGCATGAAGTGGCAGATATTTGATTCTGGAGGCAATACCAGAGAAAGCTCCGGATCCAACAACCAAGAGTCGCAGACAAACAGCGTAGGACTGTACATCGCCTGAGCCAAAGAAAATGAAGCATCTACCAGGGAAGGAGTCAGAGGCTCCCCCTCTGGTATGTGTACAGAAAGTACCAAGGTGTCCTTGGTGCAGATGTTCGTAAGATCAGCAAGAGGAATCTCAATAGGTGTACGTGAAATGATTCCCAGTCCTTGATCGACTTCATGGGCAAATAAGAGAGTGTCATCACTAGAGCAGGTGGTAGACCAAGAGCCAGCGCCAGTGACAGAGCCAGAACTATTACCAATATATCCCCCATCAGTACACACAAGAGAATCTTGTGCAAAGGCTCTGTACCTCATCAGCTGCCTGTCATAGTAGATGGAGTAGGGGAATCTGAAGGGGTCCTGCTCAAATTCCAGTCGGCCCAGCCTGAGCACCTTTGCACAGAGGTCCCGACAGATCCAACCATACCGGTCAAGGCCTGTGAGCCCTCGATGTTGGTTTTCATAGGTCTTTACCCAGAGCCCGGTATCCGAGAGGGTTGCCTGTCGAACAGCGTCTGAGATGCCCAAATGGGTATAGAGAGCTACGATAGAAGGGTATACAGCATACATGAGCACCAAGGGATAGAGGGGCCCAAGTTCTTTGAAGCCTTGGTCAAACAAGAGAAAAAGGGCTTTGTTGTCCTGTTCTTCAAGTAAGACAATAGATTTCTCAACCAAGACTCGATGCAAGGGGAGTTCCTTGACTTGGTTGTAGCGATCCTTGATCAGAGCAAGGTGATGGTCGGTAAGGCCTGTATCGAATAAAAAGGTATTGTTCATGCGTAGAGGATGGGGGAGGATGGCAATCCAGTCAAGAGAGACTTGGAGAAACAAAGATAGACCAACTAGAAGTTTTGGTTATTTTTTTATGCTTTTAGCTGTATTCTGTACAAGAAGATTTTGTCCTGCGATGAATTATTTCTTATCTCAGATTGGTATATTTTGTCATGGCTTAGTTCCGCTAATATTATGTAGGAAAAAGCTTGTGATGATATGGTATGTACTTTATACTTAACATATATTAAGTAGTTATGGAGTGTTACCACCCATTAAATGGCTATAGGAAATGTTCAAGAAGCTTTCTGCTGAGAAGCTTGTACACAACCTGTCACTGATTCAA
>DMAO01000028.1 GCA_003446545.1 Sphaerochaeta sp. | reverse complement strand
CTGGTATGCGTACAAGCGTCGCATCTACCCCATCTAGGCTTGTACCACTCATAAGCCCTATGATGAGTGAGTCCTTTTTGTTTTTGTACGTTCCAAGAAAATGTGGTGTTTCTATTTTACTGTCCATGATACATATCAGTATATGGCACAATATTTCAAATTACAACCTAAACTTTGAAACATTATTTCTTTACATTACCCTATTCGGATGGTACGATTACGTATCCTTTTACAAGTAGCCTAATTCTGATAAGGTTAATCAATTTGGAGCAATAGGTTTATGATTGACACAACAATTACTCAAGCTATGTTAGATGTATTCACTACAGAACAGAGGAATGAAAATTCATCAAACATCGATGAGATGTCAACTAGACAAATCCTTGAGGTAATTAATAATGAGGACAAGACAGTACCCTATGCGGTTGAAAAACAGCTCGATTCGATTACGGCCCTTATAGATGATGTTGTAGTTTCTTTTACAAAGGGAGCAAGGCTTTTCTATATTGGGGCTGGTACAAGTGGTAGGCTTGGGGTTCTCGATGCATCAGAATGCCCTCCAACATTTGGGGTGAGCCCTGAGATGGTAATAGGAATTATTGCTGGAGGAAATGAAGCATTGACCAGATCTATTGAAAATGCCGAAGATGATGAAGAAGCTGGGATACAGGCGCTTAAGGGGTATGATTTTACTTCTGATGATGTACTCATAGGGATAACCGCTAGTGGTGGAGCTCCTTATGTACTTGGGGCTATGCACTATGCAAAAGAGTTAGGGGCATCGGTTGGAGCAATTAGCTGCAACAAAGGATCGAGAACATTCCTGTATGCAAACCATTCAATATATTTGGATGTAGGACCGGAGGTAGTGACAGGTTCAACCAGAATGAAATCTGGTACTGCACAAAAACTGGTACTGAATATGATTACGACAACAAGCATGATTAGAATTGGGAAGGTGTATCATAATTTGATGGTTGATCTTACTCCAGTAAATAAGAAATTGGTCGAAAGATCAAAGAGACTGATTAGACAAGCAACGGGTTGTACTCCAAAAGAAGCGGAACAGGCGTTCGAAGAGGCCGGGAGAAAACCAAAAATTGCTATACTTATGATTCTTCTTGGAATCAATAAGGATTACGCTAGCATGTTGGAACAAAAGCATAAGAGTCCCATCTCTCACATAGTGAAGTTATACAGAGAATATACGGAAGGGTACCATGACTCAAAGTTTTGAAAGGGTGGAAGGTGCTTTGGTCGCAGTAAATGCACACTTGCATCTTTTGAGTGAATCTGAAAGAAAAATTGGCGAATACATTTGCAAGGAACCAAAAAAGGCCCTTCATTTTAATGTGAGAGAGCTTGCCAAACAGAGCAATTCTTCTCAGGCAGCTGTTATCCGATTCTGCAAGAGAACAGGGTTTGAAAATTTTAGTGATTTCAAGCTTCGCCTAGCTCGTGATGTATTCAGGGATTCGGATGAGCGATACATTCCTGATCTTGATTTGGAATCTGAAGCAAATCCTTCTCGGGTAATTCGTGGCATTGTAGATAGGATGCAACGCTCTCTCTCTTCCCTTGAGGCCACCCTTGATCCTCATAGTGTGGAAAAGGCTGTTTCCTTGCTTACAACATCCACATCCATAAATCTTTTTGGTGTAGGTGCCTCAGGAGTTGTTGCCTATGATTTCATGCAAAAGCTAACTCGCTTAGGCCTCTCTGTATTTTATACCTCTGATTCCGACCTACAACTCACTAAAGCTTCAACCATGAATCGTTCTCAGGTTGCATTTGTCATCTCATACTCAGGTGAAAACAAAAACATGATTGAAGTAGTCGAAATTGCTAAAGATAGATCCGTTCCAGTTATTTCTCTTACAATGGATGTCAGAAATACCGTAAGGAACAGTGCATCAATCGCACTATTAATACCTTCCACAGAAAAAATCTATCGTCCTGGTGCCACTACAAGCAGAATCAACCAACTCACAGTTATAGACATCCTCTATTCACTGATGGTATCTCACAACTTGGATGATTCAATCGCTGCCCTTGAAACTACAATGGAAGCGACACACCGGGAAAAGAAATAGTCTGGTATTCAGATTCAAACCCATATGTATGTGGCCCTCCCTTTATAAGGAAGGGCCTTTTCTTATAGAGATTTATACAAGGTATCAGCCTGCATGTTGCCTTGTCATCATCTGGTGAAGCCCGCCACCATTTTCCACATTGGTAAATCCCAACTGGGTAAGAACACGCAAGGCGTAGCTCGATCGTGCGCCGGAAGCACAGTAGACGACTATCTCACGATTCTTATCCTCAACAGACTGAGCCCACTGCTCGAGGCTGTCAAGTTCGACATTGATAGCGTTCGGGTAAGCACCCATGGAAAATTCCATCGGGGTACGTACATCCAGAATGACAGGTCCCTCTGTTGCAAGGTCAGCAGAATCCTCATCAGCATCAGCAGGGGTTTCCACCTTATCACTGGTTCCCAAGTCCTTTACAGACTTACGCACAACTGGATACAGCCCAACACTCAGATGCTGGTACCCTATAGCACGCTCATGCCTCTCGAGGCTGAGGTATCCACCACTGAGGTTATACACCTGATCAAATCCTGCCCCTTTAAGCATTCTCAGCACCACATGCCCTTTCTGCCCGTCATCACTGATCAGAAGAAGAGGCTTTCCCCGAGGAAGCTTATCCAGGTTTTCCCTAATCACATTCTGACTCAAGTTGTTTGAGCCTTGTAGACTGGCCTTCGCGAAGCTGATCGGGTCGCGTAGGTCGATTGCAATTGGTTGGTTCTCCAGTACAAACTGTTCCACATCCTGTGCCAACACTGTGGGACTGAAAGCGTTATGGTGATTTTCCGCGGTAAAGGCAGCCATATTGACTGGACCATTGGGAGAGTTGAATGGGGGGGCATAGGCAAGGTCGAGCTCAGAGAGGTCCTCTATTGTCAGGCCTCCGGCTATGGCAGTCGCAATGACATCCAGGCGTTTATCAACACCTACACGACCTGCAGCCTGAGCACCAAGGATTTTTTTGGTCTTACGATCCCATACAAGCATCAGACTCACTTTCTCTGAACCAGGATAATATGCGGTATGGCTTGCCTTGTGCACAACCACAGCATCGGCATCGAAACCTGCTTCCTTTGCAGCCTTAAGGGCCATACCAGTTGATCCAGTAACAGCCTCAAAGACCTTTACAACCGAAGTACCCGAGACACCCTTATAGGTACGAGAACCACCAAGGGCGTTCTCACCCACTATTCTTCCCTGTCGGTTAGCAGGACCCGCCAGGGGCATGCGCACATTCTTTCCATGGATGTTGTGCACTATCTCAACCATATCACCTGCTGCATAGATAAAGGGATCACTGGTACGCAGTGAATTGTCAACCTGTAATCCCCCTGACTTTCCTATCTCAAGGCCTGCATCCTTGGCCAACTGCAAGGTAGGACGGACACCAACTGAGAGCAGCACAAAATCTGTATCTACCGTAGATCCGTCGTTTAGGAGCACCCTTTTGTCTTCTATCGCCTGCAATGACTTGCCTAGCTTGAGCTGCACGCCGAAGTCCTGGAGTTCTTTGGTAATGAACCCGGCAAACTCCCCTTCCAGATTAGGCATAACTTGCGGTGCCATTTCCACCAGGGTGACCACCACACCTCGCTTGGTCAAGGCTTCGACCATCTCCAGGCCAATGAAACCTCCACCGACAACAACGGCTTTCTTGGGCTCATTGTCAGTGATGTATTGGTCTATCCTATCCATGTCTGCAAGTGTCCACAACTGGAATACGTGATCCTTATCAACGCCGGGAAGCGGGGGTATGATAGGCTTACCCCCTTGGGCAAGGATAAGGGCATCATAGGAGAACGATCGCTCCTCGTTAGTCTGTGTGTTACGGGTTTTCACCTTCTTTTGCACGCGGTCAATAACAAGCGCCTCTGTATTCGTATGGACCTTGACCCTGTATTGTTCATCAAAGGTCTCTTCACTAGCCAATATCAAAGATGATCGGTATTCAATATCCCCGCCTATGTAATATGGAAGTCCACAGTTGGCAAAGGAAACGTCCGCTCCTGCCTCCAGTAAGGTAATATTCACTGCATTGTCAATTCTACGGGCCCTAGCAGCTGCAGTAGCTCCTGCAGCCACACCACCAATAATCAAAAGGTCTTTCATCAAATTCTCCTCTGTACTTTCAACAGAAT
>DMAO01000048.1 GCA_003446545.1 Sphaerochaeta sp. | reverse complement strand
AAAGCTGGCAAGATCCCACCTACGACCATGTGCTCCAGGTAGGGTTCAAGGTTTTCTTCTAGCATCCCACTTTTCAGACAAGGGATAGATATGGGCAGGAATAAGGTTCCTGCCCATGTCCTGACTGTGATTCTCCGTATGGTTCTGCAGGATTCAAGAATAGTTGGAACGTTTCTATAACCAATTTTTTTCCCTAGGTTCCCTTGGAATCTGATTCTTGCATGCAAGGCATATACGTAACCCTAAAAGGCTAAGGTTGTTGTACATAATATAATGCTCGTGTTGAATGTACATGTTTTTTGCTGTCTAGAGGATTGGTCTTGGAATTTGCTTTTTTGTATTCTCTTGTTGCTTGTGATTTATACTTGCTCAGAGCATGGCCTTTTGGCTCTATTTCTTGACATACCAAGGGAAAGTCTTTATCATGAGTAAGATTATTTTCAATAATATAGTGGTTTGATACTTGGAGTTACATGAAGAAATCTTTACACAAGAAGAGCGGTCTAGTTGGCCTCTTGTTCCTTATATTCCTTTCAGCTCTCTTTGCAGGAGAGCCCTTGGTCACATCCGATCAGGTCAATTCCTATGTGATTAAAGGCTATGAGTTTTCAGTCCAAGGGAAAACCAAGGATTTTGCTTTGCGAAGTGTGGTTGTCCCCCCGGATGGGGACCCAATTTTTTTATCAGAAGAGGCCATGGTGGAAGCCCTTGCTGCCAAGAAGCAGCTACTTGTCAACAAGCGGATATTCACTAAAGTTGAGTTTACCTATGCCTTGGATTCCTACAGCAAAGGAACAGCGTACTATATCGCCACCTTTTACGTAGAGGATGCCTCAACATTTCTTACTATCCCGTACCCCAAGTTTGACAATGACACTATCGGTCTTCGCTTAGGGGTGAAGATGTATGACAAGAACCTCTTGGGATCCTTCAGCGACCTGTACATAAGTGGAAACATCTCCCAAGGGGATGGGGGTAGAAATGGATGGGACAATCGCCAGGATGCCTTTGAGATGAAGATATCCTCCCTTCCTATGGGTAAATCCTTCCTTGACATCTCCTTTAACTATGAACAGACAAAGGGTAGCCCTAATGCCGGCACGTTTAACTTTTCCTTTGATTGGAATAATCTTGAGATCAAGGGCTCCAAGCTCAGCATCGCCCCTTGGGGCAAATTTAATCCTGCTTCAGACTTTTCTTCCTGGAATCCTGACGAATATGGGGTAGCATGGAGACTTGGTCCTTTCAAACAGAATGAAAGCACGTTCTCCTTGTATAATCAGGTGAAACGGTATGAAGACCTTAAGAAAATCTATACGTTGACCTATCTCGACCAACACGAACTGACCTTTTTCTCCCATCCTATAAGCTTCAGGATCAGTACTGAGTCTGATGCTGTTATAGGTAGTGAGGTCCTCTCCTACATGAATGTAGGGGCAACCTTGGGAACCGGCTTCTCTCTTCCCTTGGGCCTTACGTGGTCCTCGTCTGTTGGTGCCATACTCCATTACAATCTTACTGACATCCCTGTTCCCTACTCCTACCTGCTTTCTAATACCCTTAGCAAGTCGAATGTCAACTGGCAGGGCAATTTCCGTAAGGGCGTACAATTCTCCTTGGACTACATTACCGATCTCTATCCACAGGACGAATACTGGAAGAGTAAAAGCACGTGGTACGTAGCTACAAATCTATCCTGGTTCCCTCTTGCAACAGAGCGCTTTAATCCTTCTGTTCAGTTTAGGGGTTTTGTGGCTGATGAAAAGAAGAGGGCGCACTTCGAAAATTCGACCATTGCTGATTATATGCGCGGGTATCTTACCAATACCCTTGAAAAACTGGACTTAGGTGCAGCTAGAGAATATGGGGCCGTCATCAACCTGAACCTGACCACCAAGTTCATTAATTTTGGTTTTGCCAAGTCCTATGCAAGTCCATTTATCGATATCGCACTATTCCAAAATGTGGATAATCCCGATAAGCCAATTATTATCTCTAGTGCAGGCCTTGATGGGTGGGCTATACTTAACAAGTTCCCCAGCTACCCGGTCAGAGCTTCATTGGGGTTTAACCTACAGGATGTGAGGAAAGCCATTGATAACGAAAAAGATATCATCGACATTGAGTGGGAACTCACCATCGGCATGGGGTTGTTCTTCTAGCCATACGAACAATTCAAGCGGTTCAGGTATACGATTCCTATGTATCTGCCTGCTTGTGGGGATTACTACTCTCTTGCCTGCCACTGCAGTTGAAGGCAGACAGAATATCTATCCAGTTGACTCAGAGCTTCATGAGGCGATTACACATCTATACATAGCACAAGGGCTCTCCTTGCCCTCAACAGCAGGGCCCTGGAGCAAGGATGAGCTGGTAGGGATGTTCTCCAGACTGGACAAGGCACACCTTGATCCTGCTGCTCTGCATACCTACGACTATGTCGAAAAGAATCTCTACGCTCCCAACTCCTCCTTTTCTATGGCCCTACACCTGGCTACAGAGCTCTACCTGCATACCAATACAACCAGCTACACGGAAAATACCGATTGGATATATGACTACGAGTCAAGGAAGGCTCCTCTCTCCATTCCTCTTGAGTTATCTATCTCCGAGCTGTTCTATGCGTATTCGAATATTGACTTGAACAATGTAAAATACAATGTAATTGATCCTACTACACCAATAAAGGGCTCCACACCTCTCTATGGGAAATATACATGGACAACAAATCTTTTTCACTTCTGGAGACCTGATAGAGTGGAATTTGATGCCAATTTTCCCTACAGGAGTTTTGCCTCCCTCGGAGGCAAGGGCTGGAGCTTTGAAGTCGGAAGGGACAAGCTAAGCTGGGGGCCGGGAAAGACTGGCAACTTCCTTTTGGGAGACCAGCTGCAGTACCACAACCAAGGCCGGTTCACCGCCTATGGCGATACGATGAAGTTTACCTTTGTGACCTCCTTCTTTCCCCACCCTGATGAAATTTTTGAGAGTTTTAGCTACAATCAATCCCACGAATTAAAAGGGTTGAAAATGTTCATGGGGTATCGTATTGAGTGGAGAATCCCCGGTAACAAGGTAGGGCTCGCCATAAGCGAGAGCATCATGTACCAGTCTGGAAATGGGCCTTTAGACCTACGTATCCTCAATCCCTTCATGATTTACCACAACTATTATGTGTTGAGTAATGCAAACTCCCTGATAACCCTGGAGCTAGACTATACACCCGTCCCCTCATTGAATCTCTATACCCAGATAGCCCTCGATGAGCTTGCTGTGGGGGCTGAGAGCACTGCCTCTGAGGTCCATCCCAATGCCATGGCCTTCATGCTCGGGTCAACCTACAGCCGCCCTTACCATAAGGGAATACTTCATATCTCCTTGGAAGGGGTCTATACCGATCCCTACCTGTACCTGAGAAGTAGGAACGGGAGCGATGCGCAGATTGTTGGCGATGAAGCTGATACCCTCAATTTTATTGGAGCCATACGCCGGTGGTATGACAATAACCTTATCTATGACCAGGAATACCTTGGGTATCGATATGGTGGGGATGCAGTGGTGGGGAACCTTGAGATTGGATACAAGGAGTACGGATCCTT
Organism: Sphaerochaeta sp.; assembly: GCA_003446545.1. Lineage (GTDB taxonomy): Bacteria > Spirochaetota > Spirochaetia > Sphaerochaetales > Sphaerochaetaceae > Sphaerochaeta. Next base: position 1,191 of record DMAO01000048.1, on the reverse strand, counting down.
CTCCCTTCTTGGGCATCTCTTCGTTATGGCTCATGGTGAGATTGATAAAGAAAGCCCTTGGCTAATGGACCAATCTGATCTTGCCCCTTCTGGAAATGCAACGTTTTTCTTTGATGCAGGGGTGGCAGGATCCTATCAGATAGCGAGGGCTTGGAAGGGCTATGCAGGCCTTGACCTGCTTGCCAGGGTAAAGGATTGGGATCCTTCCTATGACGTGCAGATGTACATGGGGGTACAATACACGCTCTAGAGTATCTTTGTGGTGGTAGCTAGGTCTATAGTCTATTCGCAGGTTCTCTTTATGCTTTCTTTATCACCTTTTGGGCATAAAAGGTCTTGGCATCCTCGNNAGATGTACATGGGAGTGCAATACATACTCTAGAATGCCTTCCTTTTAGTTGCTAGCTTCAGATCCTTATTTTGCTTTCTTCTTCGCCTTCTTGACATAGAATGCCTTGGCATCCTCGATGATCATGGCAGCGAATGCAAGGGTGTCAAAGGAGAGCGGCAGCTTGTCAAAGCGCTGCTGCATCGCTTCCTGTTCCTCTTTGTCCTGGTCGTAGGCCTGAAAGATGGATACCTGTTCTTTTACCGAGTCTTCAGTCCAACCAACCTTGTGCCTCTGCATGAACTCTCTGGTGGGTAGCGCCGCATAGAGCAAATTGGAAACCAGAAAAGGTCTCCTGAGGTAGAGCGATTCCATCAGGGAGTTGGCTCCTGCCTTGCCTGTCTGCACATCACTGGCAAAGATGTAGTCTTGAATATTGTCCACAAAGCCTGGGGTATGCAAGGAGAAGTCAGGATGCTTCTCCCTAAAGTTCTTATAGTGAATGGCAGTACTCTGGCTTAGGGTCCCGACAGTTATGACCTGCCAATCGAATCCCCTATTCTGAATCTCCTTGAGAAAGTCAGTAGTGCCGATACCCTCTCCGCCTAAGTTAAGTAGGATGGTGAACTTGTCTTCTAGCCCTAGTTTTTCACGGGCTTCATGTTTGCTCAGAAACTTGATATCCCTCATTGTCTTCTTCAGGGGAAACGGGCAGATGGAGATCGTCTCTTCAGGTTGCCCCTGCTCTATAGTCAGCTCCTTACCCAGTTGTGTGCAGATATAGAGCTTGTCCAGTTTGCCACTGATCGCTTGATTTGGCGTAAAGAATACATCAGCGGAGTATTCGAAGACAGGGATATTCA
>DMAO01000111.1 GCA_003446545.1 Sphaerochaeta sp. | reverse complement strand
ATCCTGCAAGGTACTACTTTTTCAGCCACCGGGTCCCTGACATAGTCTTTCCTGCTGGCATCGAAGAGCTTGGGGAAGAAATAGTCGTCATTGGGATATCCCAATGACGACTATTTCTTCCCCAAGCTCTTCGATGCCAGCAGGAAAGACTATGTCAGGGACCCGGTGGCTGAAAAAGTAGTACCTTGCAGGATTTCATACCACAAAGACAATCGTCCACAGCTCCCTCGTTGGATGCGAAACCAGGGAATACTCTTTCCCATCTGAATAGAATGCAGGTTTGTAGACTCCCCTCTTTCAACAAGAGGCGAAGTGGTAAAATACAAGCCATCAGGGGAGACTGTGCTTTGGTTGACTACCAGAATAGGCTTTCCATTGGATCGTACTTACGGCAGTTCCCCCGAAGAATCCAAGGGAACAAACAAGGACGCTAAGCCGTGAGGACCATCTTCCCCTGCAGGAGAAGCAACAGAAGGTGCTTCTGACACTGAAGTGCAGGAAACTGTAAAAATTGACAGGACCAACAGACTCAAGATCGTAGTTCTTCTCATACCAAGTATCCCTCCAACTATCCGATTAAAAGCCTTGCTCCCCCATACCCAATCAGGGCTAACGCAATACTCATGAGGGTTCCCACCAGGAATACTTCACGAAACTCACTGTCATTACTGAACTCTGCATACCGGACTAACGTCTTAGCAGCTATCACCAGAACACAGGTAGATATGGATCCAAACAAGCACAAAAGCAAAATGATCAATCGTTCCAGGTACCCTATCTTGTACCCAGCATGTACAGGGTCCTGATTGTTATCTGATGGCGTAGAGGCCAATGAAGCCAAAACCCTGGAGACGGCAACACTACTTGGTTTGAATATGAACAACAAGGCGAAGGCAATGCCAACAGAGGAAGCAGGTAGTTGTAGTTGCAGGGGAAACAGCAATGCCATACCCAACAAGACACCTATATGGATACTCTGATCGATAAGAAAGGAGGTGAATGTGCAATATCTTCTGGTCAAGCTATCTACAAGAACGTGGGTGACCCCAAGAGCAAGCATGAGCAAACCAGCCTGTCCGTATGAAATTTGTAGGAGAAAAATTAGGGGTACAAAGGGAATAACGTACAAAAGGGAGTGAAGAAGGACACCTGTTACTTGCGTTTGCTTATGTCTTGCAAGGACATCTGATTGCAGATAAAAATCCCCTACAAGATGGCAACAGAGCAAAACCCCATAATATATGTACATATCAAGTGACCTCCTGTAATTTTTCAACTATCAGGGCCTCGAAGGTACGCAGTTGGGCAAAGTTGTTTGTCCGTACAACTGCATCAACATACTGACGCCTGATACCAAGGGTTTGTGCTATACGTCCATTCAGACCTCGTTTCCATGATTGGCTTATCATAAGCCTATCCCCCCCAGTGCTATCAGGTTCTTCAAAACAGGTCTCTTCAAGTGTGAGGGAGAATATCGGGTTGTAAGATGATATAGTATTCTTACAGAGAAGCTGCTGTTGTATCAGATGCGCTTCAATCGAAGCCACCAGCGTAACCAAATCTTCCCATTGGGGGACTAGGTGAGAATCGAGGAACTCTGCATAGATGTACAGTATGGTTGTTTTTGGTTTCAGAGCTTGGGTCAGCAACAAGTAGGATCCAAGGAACCCGTTGATAAAACGGTCGCCTGGACTCTCAGAATTAAAGAGGACCGGTTGCTCTTGCCCTTCATGACATCGGGCGATAGCCTCTCTTGCCCTATGATAGGCAGGCCCATCTAGTTCTGTGGTCATCCAATCAGCAGAAAATACATCCAATTCTCCCAATCCAATACCACAACGCAGTTGAACCGGATATACAAGCCGAGAAAAAAATGCAAAATATCGGTATGCTTCTTGTGCGGTGTAGAAAAGTCCCTGCATTTCATCTCCTGCGCTAAACATGACAGGTTTGCAGATACTCTTTGCGAATACTGTGTTGCAAATTTCTACAGCAGCCTTCATATACGATTGAAGTGCAAAACGATCTTTGAATTTTCGGGATTCTACCATATCAAAAATAAGGGCAGTGTAGTGAGTTTTCTCTTTCATAGATTCTCCACCTAAGGGAAGTAGTACTACTATCTGGTTATATTAGCAATATATTTCTATAGTTTATCTTAAAATGCAATTCTTTTTTATTGCTATTTATGTTTAGCAATAGATTTTTATTGCATAAAAGATAAGAATCCAAAACAGTTTGAAACACATAAAAAAAATCTTTCTTACTTGCAAGAGGCACGAACTGTACCCAGATCGTGCCTCTTATATCTGTTCATCTCAGGCCGAACCTCTTCTTCATCGCCTGAACATTCTTCCCAAACTCAGAACTTGCCTCATTGAGTTCAGAAAGTATTTGGGCATAGGATTTCCCTACACTCTGCCTTGCGGCGCCTATGGTAGTGAGGCATTCGTTTTCATCCATGAAAGCGACAGCCTCAACCAGATGTTCCTGATCTTCTTCTGGGATGACCATGAAACCATGCTTATCTGCATGAATCAGGTCCCCAGACCTAACTTCACAGCCGAAGACTGTGACCGGCTCTCCCCATGAAATTGGCATTGAGTAGGCATGGCCTATGCAAAGCCTTCTTGCCAAAGCCTTGAAACCCGCATTGGTCATCTCATCCACATCACGTATCGCACCTTCACTGATAGTGCCGATGCATCCTAGTGCTCGATGGGTGTTTGCATTTACCTCTCCCCAAAAGGACCCGATAATCTGTGCCGGAGAATCCAGGTCTTGCACC
>DMAO01000112.1 GCA_003446545.1 Sphaerochaeta sp. | reverse complement strand
TCGCAAGCATTTTCCTAAGGTCAGTTTCACCTTGGTTGGTTTTCAAATATCCCCTCCAATTTGCAATTTTGTTCCAGCATATCATACATTTCACAGAGAAATACCATACAAGTCTAAAACGCTTCACCTCAAAAAGTGTTTCACAGCATTGACTCCTGATTCATCCTCAATAGTATAAATCTACTAAAGGTATAAACCACATTGAGACAACATATTATCTGTAGATTGACATTTTTTACTGTTTTTGTAAAATTCTTCTTTACTATCCTATGGGAGGGCATATAGTATGTTCTTATCATGCGATTTTAATGGGGAGATCCAACCATGAAACACTCTTGGGAAGAACTAGATCAAGTGCGAGGCACGCTGTTTACAGGACAGTGGCCTACTATCATTGAGATGTTTTCCATCACCATAGAAAAATTTCCTCACCGCCCTTGCTTCACCTCTTTCAAGCCTGAAAGGAAAACCCTCACCTATGAAGAGGTACAAAAAGCGATGGTTCGTGTCAGCTCCTACCTCCAGGAACAGGGGGTTGCTCCAGGAGATCGTGTCATTATCAACGGTAAGAACAGTCCCAACTGGGCTATAGCCTACCTTGCTGTGTTGCACGCAGGTGCCATTGCCGTGCCCTTGGACAACCAGATGCCCACAAGCCGCGTACAGGACCTCAGCACATTCTGTGAAGCCTCCTTCGTATTTGGAGACAAGAATGTGGTTGAGGCTCTTGACCAAAAAATCCCTTGGTTCACGACCTTGAAAGGGATGGCTACCCTTCTCGAAGAGAGTTCTGCCTGTCCTTCTATAGAGAACATAGAGGCCAGCAAAGAGCACCCGATGCATAGGAGCAACTGTGAAGATATTGCTGCAATCCTCTTTACCAGTGGAACCACAGGAAATGAAAAGGGTGCCAAGCTTACCCATGCCAATATTGTCAGCGATGTCTACCAAGCGTGTGATGGAATCTTCCTCAGCCTGGATGAGACGGATGTGCTGTATGCCCTGCTTCCCCTGCACCACTCCTACTGCTGTACGGCAGTTCTTCTGGAGACACTCAAATTCGGTGCTGAGTGTGTCTTTGGCCAGGAGATAGCGATATCGCGTATGATAGCAGACCTGACACAAGGACAGGTCACCATCTTCATGGGTATCCCCATGCTCTACAACAAAATCCTTGCAGGCATGATGAAACAGGTTCGAAAAAAGGGCCTTATCACCTACGCTCTAGTAAGGCTCATGATGACCGTCAATGGCTTCACTAAAAAATACCTCAAGGCAAACATATTCAGAAGCACTTTCAACAAACTGCTGTTGAGTAAGGTAGGATTGGACCAGAACAGGATCCTCATCTGCGGGGCAGGTCCGCTTTCCCCTAAGGTATTCAAACACTACCAGCAGCTCGGACTGGACTTTATCCAAGGCTACGGGCTTACCGAAACGAGCCCAATCCTAACGCTCAACCCAATAAGCCATTTCAAGATTGAGTCTGTGGGGATGGTATTCCCCTTGGTGGAGATGAAGATTGGAGACGCCGATTCCAATGGAATAGGTGAAATCCTGGTTAAGGGACCGAACATCACCAGCGGATACTGGAATGACGAAGAGCATACCAAAGAGCTGTTCGACAAGGATGGCTATCTGAAAACTGGTGACTTGGGGTACCTGGACAAGGAGAACTACCTCTACCTCAAGGGAAGGGCAAAGAATCTCATCATCACCGAAGGGGGCAAGAATGTGTACCCCGAGGAGATCGAGGACATGTTCCAACTCTATGCCCAGGTCGATCAGGTGCTCATCCGGGGGTACCAGAAACACAAGAACAGCCTCTCAGAACTGATAGAAGCGGTCATCTACCCAAACATGGAGTATTATGCTGATCAGAGAGCAAGCCCGGAAGAAGATCTGGAAAGGATTATCAAGGAGGTCAACCAGACGCTCCAAGGGTATAAGAAAATTGAAAGACTGACCATCCTTTCCCAACCCATGGAAATGACAAGTACCAAAAAGATCAAACGTAACAGGGTGACGGCCTAAGAGCATTATGGTACTATAGCGCAATGAAAACACTAATTTACAACGCCATGATTATCCCGATGAAGCAGGAAGGGGTGTTCTTCTATGGCGATATAGGCATCGACGGAACGAATATCTCATTTGTAGGGAAAAAACCTGCAAGCTTCATCCCAGACAAGACCATCAATGCAACAGGCATGCTCGCTATGCCGGCCCTAGTAAATGCCCACACACATCTGGGCATGCAGTTCATGCGCAACTACAAGGACGATGAGCCCAATCTGCAAGCTTGGCTTGCAGAGATATTCCCCATCGAGGGCAAGTTAACCCAAGCTGATGTGCTCGCCTCCTCCCGCTTAGGGGTCATTGAACTGATCCAAAGTGGCGTTACCCTATTCAATGACATGTACTTCTTTGCAGAGACTACAGCCCGTGCAGCCAATGAAGGGGGCATCCGAGCCAATCTGGGGCTGACGCTCTTTGGAGATCTGGCAACCTCCAAGCATAGGATCAAAANNAAGGAGCGCGAGCATCTGACAGATGCTGCAATAGCCGCATCCAATTCCCGCCTGACCCTCGACATCGCTCCTCATGCCATCTATACCTGCCCCAAAGAGACCTATCAGTATGGGCATGACTGGGCCAAGGCCAACCATAGGAATTTGCATACGCACCTTAGTGAGACCAGGAAAGAGGTTGATGATTGCATCGCTGAGCACCAGATGACCCCTCTGCATTACCTTGACTCAATTGGAGCACTGAAGGACATCCCATCCCTACTTGCCCATTGCGTCCACCTCACCACCAGTGAAATTAAGCTTTTGAAAGATATGGATGCCTCGGTGGTCCACAACCCCAGCAGCAACTGCAAGCTTGCCAGTGGTGTAGCTCCCGTCGGCATCTTCCTGAAGAATGGTATCAATGTGGCCATAGGCTGCGACGGCTCAAGCAGTAACAACAACCAGAATCTTTTTGAGGAGATACATGTCGCTTCGCTACTCAGTACGGTTTTCACCGGACACATGAGCAACCTCCGGCCTTTTGAGGCGCTGAAGATGGCAACAATCAATGGAGCCAAAGCGTTGGGACTGGATAAGAAAATTGGGACCTTGGAAGAGGGGAAAGAAGCTGACATACTCCTCTTGGACCTCAACAAGGCTCACCTGACTCCACTTAATGACCCCTTCAGCGCCTTGGTATATGCAGCCCAGGCTTCCGATGTCGATACGCTCTTTTGTCAGGGCAAAATGGTCATGGAGAAGCGCAAGGTCCTTGGCCTGGACCAGCAGGAGGTCCAGAGGGAGGTCAACTCCTGCTGGAAAGCAATACGCAGCAGATAAGAATAGTCCAAGTTGTGTACCCATACAGCAAAAAAGGAGAAGCTTACCATGGATGAATCATTCATCACCCTAGAATTCAAGGAGAATGCCCTCTACCTGATAGACCAGAGGGTCTTGCCTGCCACCTATACGTATTATACCTGCAAGACCTATGAGGATGTGGAGTTTGCCATCAGGGACATGGTTGTCCGTGGAGCCCCAGCAATCGGTGCGACAGCTGCCTATGGTGTCTACCTGGCAGCTGTCCAGTATGCAAAGCAGGAGGATTTCAGCGCAGCACTCAAGAAGGCGTGTGATTTTCTTTCCAAGAGTCGCCCCACTGCAGTGAACCTTGCGTGGGCTATCAGTCGCATGTGGAATACCTTCCTGCAGGTAGAGAAAGAGCCTACAGAGAAGATTCTATCAACCCTCAAGGCCGAAGCTGATGAAATTAGGGCTGAAGATATCAGAACCAACAAGCAGATGGGTAGGATTGGTAACCAGGTCATACCACATGGGGCCACCATCCTCACCCATTGTAATACGGGAGCCCTTGCCACGGCAGGATGGGGGACAGCTTTGGGTGTCATCAAGGAAGCGTTCTATGCTGGCAAGGACATCTTCGTCTATGCCGATGAGACCCGCCCACGCTTTCAAGGGGCCCGTCTGACAGCCTGGGAACTGACAGAGGCAAAGATTCCCTCCGCCCTGATTCCTGATAGTGCTGCGGCTACCCTGATCCGTGATGGCAAGATTGATCTTGTGATCCTCGGGGGAGACCGGGTAGCTGCCAACGGTGATGTTGCCAACAAGCTTGGCACCTTCGCCCTTTCGGTCATCTGCAAGGAGTATGGGGTACCCTTCTACTCAGTGGTTCCCCTCTCCACCATCGACTTCGGCCTCGCTGACGGATCTCTCATTCCCATCGAGGAGAGGGACAAGACCGAGGTTATCTTTGTAGGTGATACCCAGGTTGCCCCTCTGAAAATGCAGGTATTCAATCCTGCCTTCGATGTGACGCCTCACCAGAACATCACCGGCATCATCACAGAAAAGGGCATCATCCGCCCTCCCTACAAGGAGAATATCCAACGCCTGAAACAAGGTGAGACACTGTAAGGGAAAGTCATGGTTTGATGTACTCAAGAATTTTCCCTAAAGAAGGGCCCGTATAGGAAAAATCGCTTGTTAGCATTTCCTCTTTGCCAGGCAAGAAGGACATCAGGGAAGAAGAAGTATGATTGGAAAATGGGAGAAAAAACTTTTTCTCTCATTCCTGTTTTTTTGTTTATTTATGCATGAGGCAACCACAACCCTCTGGCTTTGCGTACCTGCTCAATATGGATCAACATTGGTTAGTTCCTACGCATACCGCAATTATCATTCCGGATTTTCAGGTTTCCCTAAACGCTTTACAAGATGTAAAGGTTTCTGTATCCTTATATACAGTTTTTGCATAATTATACATAGAAGCTAAGGAGTTACCTACATGCATGATGCAACCCAACGAGTGATGGACCGTGTGATCCAACTCGATCCGAACCAGCCAGAATTTATCCAAGCTGTCACTTCTTTCCTAGGCTCCGTTGACAAGCTAGTTGACGACATCCCCCAGATACTCTACCACAAAGTACTCGATCGTATGGTGGAACCAGAACGTGTCATCATGTTCCGAATCCCCTGGTTTGATGATGATGGGTTATTGCAACTTAACCGTGGCTTCAGGGTACAGATGAACAGTGCCTTAGGCCCCTATAAGGGGGGAATGCGTTTACACCCCTCGGTCAATCTCTCAATTCTGAAGTTCCTTGCCTTTGAGCAGACTTTCAAGAACAGTCTCACCGGCCTCTCTCTTGGCGGGGCCAAGGGGGGAAGTGATTTCAACCCCAAGGGCAAGAGTGATGGCGAGGTCATGCGCTTCTGCCAGAGTCTCATGCTTGAACTGGGCAGACATATCGGTGAAGACACCGACGTACCTGCAGGGGACATCGGTGTAGGCGGACGCGAGATCGGGTACATGTACGGCCAGTACAAACGTATCCACAACAAGAGTGTAGGGATCCTTACAGGCAAGGGCCTCTCCTTCGGAGGGTCTTTTATCCGCCCTGAGGCTACAGGCTACGGCTTGGTCTACCTCTCATCTGCCATATTGGAAGCTGAGGGCAAGAGCCTTGATGGCAAAAGCTGTCTGATAAGTGGAAGCGGAAACGTAGCCCAATACACTGCAGAGAAACTGCTGAAGATGGGTTCCAAGGTACTTACCATGAGTGACTCAAGCGGAGTCCTCATTGACCCAAGCGGTATCGATGCGGATAAGCTCGCCTACATCAAAACACTGAAGAATGTCAGACGGGGACGTATTGCCGAGTATGCCCAGAAGTATAAGGAAGCTACCTACATCCCCCACAATGGCTCTGCCTCCACGAATCCTATCTGGGATGTAAAGGCTGACTATGCATTCCCTTGTGCAACCCAGAATGAGATTAACGCTGAGGATGCGAAGAACCTCGTCGCCAACAAGATACAGCTGGTGGGTGAAGGGGCTAACATGCCCACAACCCTACAGGCAGAAGAGATCCTGATGGAAGGGGGAGTCCTTCTGGCACCTGGCAAAGCTTCCAATGCAGGAGGCGTTGCTGTCTCCGGTCTTGAGATGGCCCAGAACAGCCAAAGGATGCAGTGGTCACCTGAGCAGGTCGATGCACAACTCCTCACTATCATGAAGAACATCTACAGCAACATCAGCCAGGCTGCAGACAAATACAGCACAAAGAATAACTTTGTCGATGGTGCCAACATTGCTGGATTCCTCAAGGTCTCCGATGCCATGATAGCCCAGGGGTACGTGTAGAGGGGCAACTCCCTCATACAGAGGAGAGTAGTACCTCAAGATTTTGTTCTAAACCTACAATCCAAAGGAAGCATCTACCGACCAACAAGGGAGGAAGATGCTTTCTTTCGTCTAAGGCAGCTCCAGGAAATGCCTTCTTTACAACGCATACAGGCAAGACGCGTCGAGTATCCTTGAAGGATATGGCATACCCAGACTCTGATATATACCCTGGCATTGAGCCCATACCTGTCTGAAGTGTATGTCATCAAACAGAAGATCATCACCAATACCTGGAGGTCTTACACAACCGATAATGCAATTCTCTTCTGGCAGCAAAGTCCTCCTCTGTACGGATGGCTGTATTTCTGATATACTATAGGAATAAGGAGATTATACATGAAAGATCAAGAATTTTATATTTGTAAGGTTTGCGGAAACATTGCTGCTAAAGTTGTCGATAGGGGACCTAAGCTCTCCTGCTGTGGAGAGGAGATGACACCCTTGAAGGTAAACTCCGTTGATGCAGCTAAGGAAAAACACGTTCCTGTTGCAACCGTGGAAAAGAACCTAGTTACCGTAAACGTCGGGTCAGTAGATCATCCCATGACCAAAGAACATCATATCAGCTGGATCTATCTGGAGACTGAGAAAGGTGGACAGAGGAAGAATCTTAGTGTAGACGGCAAGCCTCATGCAACCTTCTGCATTGATGATGACAAGGTTCGTGCAGTTTTTGCCTATTGCAATCTGCACGGACTTTGGAAGATCGACCTTTAGGAACTACCTAGAGCATTAACCCCTACCCTGTTGCTTGTAGTATGGTCAAAAGACAAAGCTGTGCAAGCACCATTCCTATCACATGTTGATTGAGCTCTCCCAAATACAAAACTGCCCTTCCAATCTCGGAAAAGGCAGTTTTTTTCTTTCATCACTATAGAATATCAGAAAACAGTTTTATTTGACCACTATCCTAAAGTACCGTTTCTTTCCTGCCCTGAGCAGAATTTCACCAACCTCATCAAGATAGGTGAGATCGATAATGGCTTTAGGATCAGTAATCTTCGTATCCCCGACCCATGCTCCCCCACCATCGACAAGACGGCGTGCATCACTGTTGGTTGCAGCAAGGTCTGTGCGGGCAAACAGGGCCAGAACAGGAATGCCCTCGCCAAGCTCGCTCTTCTCCACTTCAATGAAGTTCATTCCTTCACGGCCCTCAGGGCCAAGGTTGGCAGGGCCAAACATAGCCTGAGCGGCAGCCTGGGCTTTCTCAGCCTCTTCAACACCATGAATAATCTTGGTCTGCTCATAGGCCAGGCGTACCTTGGCCTCGTTTACGTTGACCCCTTCCTTCTCATACTGCGCAATTTCCTCCAGGGGGAGGAAGGTAAAGAGCTTGAGGAACTTGATGACATCCTCATCGTTTACATTACGCCAGTACTGGTAGAAGTCATAGGGGGAAAAGAGCGTGGGGTCAAGAAATACTGCACCCTTCTCGCTCTTGCCCATCTTCTGTCCATCAGAGCGTGCGATAAGGTTGAAGGTCAGCCCGTAACACTCAGCTGATTCGGTCTTCCTGATAAGATCAATACCTGCAACAATATTACCCCACTGGTCATCGCCTCCGATCTGGAGCCGACACCCATGGTCGCGATAAAGGGTTAGAAAGTCATAGGACTGCAACAGCTGGTAGTTGAACTCAATGAACGAGAGCCCCCGCTCCAGCCTTGCCTTGTAGGATTCAAAGGTTAGCATCCTGTTTACCGAGAAGTGTCGCCCAATCTCCCGAAGGAAATCGATGTAGTTCAAGTTGGTAAGCCAGTCTGCATTGTTGAGCATCACAGCCTTGCCCTTACCGCCTGAAGGTTTCTCGGAGAAGTCAACTACGGTGCTCAACTGCTCCTTGATGGAAGCGCAATTTGAGGCTACCTCTTCAGGGGTGAGCATCTTGCGCAGCTCGGTCTTCCCAGAGGGGTCTCCGATCATGGCAGTGCCACCACCTACAAGGGCGATTGGGTTGTGTCCTGCAAGCTGCAGGTGGTGCATGGCAAAGAAG
>DMAO01000223.1 GCA_003446545.1 Sphaerochaeta sp. | reverse complement strand
ACACAAAGGGGCACTACCACTCTCTTTATCCGTATATGTTCTGACATATCATCAAATTACAAGGTGTCATCCGTGGAAAGAGTTGTTGAAAAGAATTCTTTTGACATATGAGGTTCTGGGGCTTACCATTGGTTCATGCATTTTATGTAGACACCGGGTAATTGGCGGTGATCAAAGGAGGACTTATGAGCGTTGTCAGCACAGACCTGAGGAATGTTGCCATCATCGGCCACAATGAAACCGGGAAAACTACTTTATTGGAACAGATGTTGTTCTATGCAAAGGTGATTTCCCGGGCAGAAACTGTAGAAAGTGGAAGAACCACCAGTGACTTTACTGAAGAGGAGATTGCTAACAAGATTTCCATTCACGCTTCCCTCGTATCCTTCAATTGGGAAGGAAAGACCCTCAACATTCTCGATACTCCGGGAACTGCAGCGTTTATCGGAGAGACCATCTGCGGATTTCGTTCGTGCGAATCAGCCCTGATGGTAGTGGACGGACGCGATGGGGCTCAGATTGAGACCATCAAACTATGGCGTCACCTTGATGAGAGAAACAAACCACGGGCCATTTTCATAAACAAGATGAACCGTGACCGTGCTGACTATACAACAGTATTGGAAGACCTCAACAATACATTCAAGACAACCTTCGTTCCTGTAGTAATCCCCATGGGTGCAGGAAAAGAGTTCAAAGGTGTCATCAACCTCATTGAAAACCAGTGTTATGTGCTTGGTGATGACGGTAAGGAGAAGATCATAGATATTCCTGAAGACATGCATGAGTATGTTGAAGGATATCGAACCTCCCTCATTGAGAATGCAGCAGAGGGTGCTGACGACCTTATTGAGCGATACTTCGAGGTCGGAACCCTGGACAAGGATGAGATCAGGCGCGGTCTTCGGGAAGGCCTCGACCAGAATCGTGTTGTCCCTGTTTTTTGCGGTGCTGGAGAACTTGGTCTGGGCATCACCAGCATGCTGAACTTCATCCGCTACAACTTCCCCAAACCTTTAGGGAAGAACGAATGGGTATATGACAAGGAAGGGAATGTTACCCCCTACCCAATCAAGGAAGAGGGTCCGGTGAGCGCAGTAGTGTTCAAGACGACACTGGACCAGTTCAGTGGCAAGCTCAGCTTCCTTAAGGTAGTGACTGGCACCCTTACCGGTGACATAGAGCTGTATAATCCATCATTGGGCAAGAAGGAGCGGTCAGGCAAGGTCTACAGGATGATAGGCAAGAAACTCACTGAAGTTGATTCTCTTGCTGCCGGTGATATCGGCATCATTGCAAAGAGCAACATCGCGGCCACCAACTCAACCCTACTGGAAGATCACGAGGCCAATTTCAAGTTCAAGAAGGTCGCCTTCCCACAGCCCATCTATGCCCTTGCCATCTCCGCAGACGACAAGAAGAGTGAAGTGAAGATGAACGAGGCCCTGCACAAGGTCAAGGAGGAGGACCTCACCTTCATGATCCACTTCAACGAAGAGACCAAGGAGAGCGTCGTTTCCGGAATGGGAGAACTGCATATCAATATGATCCTCAACAAGATCAAGGAAAAGCAGAAGATATCAATCCAGACAAAGCTTCCCCGCGTTGCCTATAGGGAGACCATCACCAAAAAAAGCGGTGTTGTTGAGTACTCACACAAGAAGCAAAGCGGAGGACACGGCCAGTATGCAAGGGTCCTCATTGAGATTGAGCCCATTGCACGTGGTGAACATTATAGCTTTACCAACGCTATCAAGGGAGGATCGGTCAGCAAGGGATATATTCCAGGCATCGAGAAAGGTCTGCATGAGCAGATGCTGGACGGATTCTTGGCAGGCTATCCTGTAGTTGATGTGGGCTTCACCCTTGTAGACGGTAAGGAACACCCTGTAGACTCCAGTGAGATGGCTTTCAAGCTCGCAGCTAAGGGAGCGATGAAACTTGCAATGGCCAAGGCAGCACCTGTACTGCTTGAACCGGTCATGAAGCTCAGTGTTTTCATTGACAATGAGTATCTAGGGGACATTCTCTCAGACCTCTCCAGCAAACGGGGGAGAGTTCTGGGACAGGAGGATATCGGACATCTGCAACTGGTTAAGGCCTTGGTTCCGCAGTCAGAACTGCTGAACTATGCCATTGACCTCAAGTCAATGACCAGCGGCACGGGAAGCTTTGAGATTGAGTTTGATCACTACGAGCCGTTACACGGCAAGCTTTCCGATGAGGTCATTCAGGCCTACAAGGATTCCTTAGAGGATGAGGAGTAGGCATATGGGGGACAATCAGAAACGGGATTTGTTTTTCTGATTGCTTGAGAGTGAGTTTGTACAGAATTTGGAAGGGAGTTTGCGGCGGCAAGCTCCCTTCCCTCTTGTGGGCTTTGATGTGTTTAGTATTGCTGGTATCAATGTTGTCCAGCTGTGATCTCGCGACAAGAAGCAAGGCCTTGGTTGTCGTGAATGACAGTGCCTATGCAATCGATTCTGTTACAATAAACCTACGATAAGCACAAAAGT
>DMAO01000043.1 GCA_003446545.1 Sphaerochaeta sp. | reverse complement strand
CTAGTCTTCGATATTTTCAGGTATCTTGATGATGGTCTTGGTGATAGTATCTTCCAAGGGGGTCTTGCCCTCACTCATCAGGTAAGAAAATAACTTCTGGATGGAAACATAGCCTTGTTGCCTAGGTTCCTGACAGAGAGTGAAGGATATAACTCCCTGTTTTACCAAAGCCTTGGTTGCAGGAACATCATCAAACGACATAATCCTTATGGGTTTCTGCCTAGGCTTATCCGTGACAGCGTTACAGACACCTTTGACGCCTCCCGCCGCAATGAAAATAGTGTTGATCATAGGGTTTTTCTCAAGACAACGTTCTGTCATTACGAAGGCATGGTTGTCATCATCCAGACTTTCCAAAGTACATACCACTTCAAAAGGTATGCCATGCTCTTCCAACCCCTCGGTAAAACCTTTAATACGTTCATTGTGTCCTTTGATGTTGAAGGAGCCGGTTACCACCAGCAGGGAAAGCTCTTGTTGGGTAATCATGGAAAGCAAGCCAGCAGCCGTCCGACCCCCATGGTAGTAGTCAGGACCTACATAACACATCCTTCCTGTTGCCGTAATGTCGGTATTGACCGTGACCACTGGCACCCCTGATGCTATAATTGCATCGATGGCTTCTTTTACTTCAGGCACATCAATGGAGGTGATGCAGAGTCCCTGGTAGTTGTTCGCCTTCATTTTTGCGATGGCCTTGAGGTGAATGTCCTTGTCGAAGGATTTAACCTGCAGGATATCGACAGATACCCCGAAATCAGCGAGTTCCTTTTCCGCGAGATGAAAGCCCATCATGAGATCATCGAAAAAAGGGTTGCCAATGCTAGGAAGCAAACACCCGAACCGAATGGGTTGCTTGCGGGCCGCAAGCACCTTTCCTGCCCTATTGGGGGAAAATCCCATCTCACTGGCAATGGATCGAACCCTTTGAGAAACCTCAGGTTTGACCCCACTCCGGTTGTGAAGAACTCTATCGACGGTACCTCGAGAGACTCCAGCTTCTCTTGCAATATCCTTTATCGTTACAGCCAATGTGTCATCCTTTGCAAGTATGGTATCAAGGAACCAGGTCAGGTTGTCTTAACCCTTTTTTTGCTGAGTACATCAAAGACAACTGCAGCCAAGAGTACTGTTCCTTTTACGGCTTTCTGCCAGTTAGAATCTATCCCGAGAATGGACATTCCATTATTCAAAACACCCATGAAAACCGCTCCAATTACCGCTCCACTAATAGTTCCCGTCCCTCCATAGGCTGAAGCCCCGCCTATAAAACACGCTCCGATTGCATCCAGTTCGTAGCTATCTCCAGCAGAAGGTGTCGCAGAATTGAATCGCGCTACACAGACCAAAGCGGCAACAGCTGAAAGGAATCCCATATTAGCATAGGCAGAGAAGAGAACCCTATTGGTATTGATACCAGAGAGTTTTGTTGCCTTCTCGTTTCCTCCGAGCGCGTACAAGTGCCGCCCTGGAACGGTTTTGGAAGTATAATAACTGTAGAATAGAACAATTGCAGCCAAAAGGATAAGAACCACCGGGATGCCCTTATGCTTACCGAGCAGGAAGAAGATAAACAATACGGACGTACAAATGAGCACCATCCGGACAATCATAGAAACCAAGGATTCTGTGGTGTAGCCTTTTCTGGTTTTCTTGATACGATCAAAGAGAGCATAGACAACAAAGGCCAGGCAGATGACGAAGCCAACAATAAGGGTAAGCGAGAAGATGGTTTCAGAACTGGCATTTGCAGGGAGAAAACTGGTGAAGTATTTCTGATACGTATTGGGAAAAGGAGAGATGGTGAGCCCGTTGAGGATAAGAAGGGCGACACCTCTCCAGAGCATCATACCTGCCAGCGTCACGATGAATGGCGGGATTCTAACATATGCAATCCAGAAACCTTGCCATGCTCCGATCAACAGCCCGACCAGAAGGCAGATGAGAATGGAGACAAAGATGTTCATCTGAAGGTTTACGATTAAGGTTCCTGCAACAGCCCCTACCAACGCCACGATGGATCCAACAGAAAGGTCGATGTTTCCACCGGTAAGGATGCACAAGAGCATTCCTGAGGCAAGAATCACCACATAGGAGTTTTGGTTTATGAGGTTGGAGATGTTGGCAGGTGCAAAAAGAGACCCTATTCCTCGGGAGGTGATTAGGATCTGAAACAACAGCATGACAGCAATCAATGCAATCAGCATCGTATTCTTTTTCAATATGTTCTTCATATTTCCCGTTTCGATCACTTTAGTTTCGCTCCTTTGTTAGACTGCATGATGCACTGCATGATAGCTTCCTGAGTTGCTTCCTTCTGAAGCATCTCTCCTACAATCCGACCTTCATTCATGACGTAAATCCGGTCGCAAATACCGAGGATCTCTGGAAGTTCAGAGGAAATGATCAAAACTGATTTTCCTTCTGCGACCAGTTGGTTGATGATACAATAAATCTCATATTTGGCACCAACATCGATTCCTCTGGTCGGTTCATCGAGCAAAAGAACCTCCGGTTCTGTAAATATCCATTTACCTATCAATACCTTCTGTTGGTTCCCCCCGGAAAGGTTGTTGACCTCCTCCCTGACGGTTGTACATTTGGTATTAAGTTTATGTGCGATATCCTCTGAGACCTGGTATTCGAGGTCTGTGTCGATTATCTGATTTGTGCTGATAGCCCCGAGACGAGCGAGGGTAGTGTTTTCCATAATGGAGTTTTCAAGGATCAAGCCATTTCCCTTCCTGTCCTCGGTAACATAGGCAAGTTTGTTTTCTATGGCTACCTTTACGGTGTTCATAACCACTTCCTTGCCGTTGATGAAGGTTTTCCCTGAGATGTTGTGTCCATAACTATGGCCGAATATGCTCATGGCCAGTTCCGTTCTTCCAGCTCCCATCAGACCGCTGATACCTACCACTTCTCCCTTATGCAGGGTGAATGAGACATTCTCACAGAGTTTCCTTCCCTCGAATATGGGATGATAAACCGTCCAGTCCTTGACTTCAAAACTTACCGGTCCTATATTGGGCTTTCGTTCGGGAAAACGGTTGGTTAGGCTTCTGCCCACCATTGCCTTGATGATTTCATTTTCACTGAATCCTTGGTGCTTATTATCGATGGTCCGGATGACTTCACCATCACGGATGACAGTAATCTTGTCTGCAACGTAGGAAACTTCGTTGAGTTTGTGGGATATGAGAATAGACGTAACTCCCTTCTTTTTGAATTCGAAGAGGAGGTCAAGCAATTTCCTTGCATCTGAATCATTGAGGGATGCCGTCGGTTCATCCAATATAAGAATCTTTACATTTTTTGAGAGGGCTTTTGCAATTTCCACCAATTGCTGTTTGCCTATTCCAATATCCTTGATCTGGACTCTGGAGGACTCTTCAAGGCCAACGATTTTCAGTTGTTCATCAGCTTTTGCATAGGTGTCGTCCCAGTCGACTTTGAAATATGAACCACGTTCATTTCCTAGGAAAATGTTTTCTCCTATGGTGAGATAAGGTATTAGAGCAAGTTCCTGGTGAATGATAATGATCCCTTCCCGCTCACTCTCCTTGATAGTATGGAAGGCACAGGTCTTCCCTTCAAGGAGTATCTCTCCCTCGAAGGTTCCCACCGGATAGATACCGCTGAGAATGTTCATCAAGGTGGACTTCCCTGCGCCGTTTTCACCGACAATTGCGTGGATTTCTCCTTCGGTAATCTGTAGGTTTACCTCATGAAGCGCCATGACACCAGGAAACCGTTTGGTGATGTGTTTCATTTCCAATAAGATTTTTTCCAATTGCTTTTTCCCCCAATGAAAGGTATCAATACCCCAGGGCAAGCCCTGGAGAGAGGAGGCGTTGCCTCCTTTTCCGCCCCAAGGGGCGGGGTATCTCACCTTGCTTTCCCGGCACTCGCTCGGTAA
>DMAO01000279.1 GCA_003446545.1 Sphaerochaeta sp. | reverse complement strand
CTCTCCCCTCTCTATCCAGCTCTGCAACAACTTTGCAATGTCGCGTGCCTTGCTCAAGGAAGAAAGGGGGGCACTCTTGGCCTCCCTTCCGTTGGGCAAGAGGACCTTTCCACTTTGCAACTCTTCATAGGTGACCCTGCATACACTTGGGTGTCCATCAAGGCCATAATCATAGACAAAGGTCTCTATCTGGCTGTTCCGTATGGCCAGGTGCCTAGCCATCTGTACATCAAGGACAGGGATGGGAATTCCTATACCCACAAACAGGGAGACACCGTACTTCTCATAGTAGGCTGAGCGGATAAACTCGGTGGACATCATCTTGGCATCGCCGATGAGGGCGAGGGTGGCCCCTGTCCCCAGGGGAATACCATGCTCGTTCCTTTCCCTGGTTGTATTGTACTGGGTTCCGTTCCATACCACATACCCTTCGGTCCCACCAAGGAAAATCCTGGTCCCAAGCCCAATGGTCCGTAGGTAGGGGTCGTTCAACAGGGGGCTTAGCTCTCCGCTGGTAGAGTAGGTAACGTTACTGAACTTGGGAAGCAGTGTTCCCATATAGGTGTACTTGATCTTGTTGGTGCTGTTGGTTGCAGCTGCATAGTTCTGATAGGCATTGCGCGGGTTGAAAAGATAGAACTCATTGAGTCCATCCTTATTGATCCAGGTATCAATTTCCCGTGTCGGATAACAGTCAGTGCCTTTTCCCCTGGCAAACAGGCGTACATCCTTACCACCAATAAGATCCTCAATGACATTCGCCCCTCCATAGCTAGGATCGAACTTCGACTCTGCGGTCGCCCCGATGAGGGTATCTACAGCTGCAAGGCCCTCATAGGCACTTACCCCGTTGAGGGTGATCTCCTCCATCCGGATGCCTGGAGACCAGTGACCAAAATTTATCACTGCTGACGATGAGCACATAGGCCCAAAGGTGGCTGTGGTGACAACATCAACTTTTTCAGCAAGCTCTTCGATGTCAGTCTTTGTAGCCATGAGGGAAAATTCATCGGCTGTGACCACCACAACCTTCCCTCGTCTGATCTTCTCGTTGATCTGAACAACTGTCTTTGCCATGAGAACTCCTACACCCTAACGGGAATGAGATGGTAGGAAGGTACCTCATACGGATGGGAGCGTTTCAATGCTTCTATCACAGAAGAGGCATCTTCTTCCTTAACCACCAATTCTATCCGCCACTCCTCTACTTGTGCAAGTTCTTCCCTCACTCCAATAAAGGGATTACTCGATGAGGAGGGAATAAATTGCCCTAAACCCCTGGTTTGCCAACAACACTGGTCATATCCCCCCATCGAACCTGCACCGGAAGCGAACAGTGCGCTCTTCACCGATTCCAGATGGCTTTCTGGCAGATAACAGACAAGTACATACATCTTTTCTCTCCTTTGTTTTCGTCCTATGATAGGACAATGGTAAAACTTCTCATCTTCCTCGGCAACCCTGGAAAAATCTATGGAAAAAGTCGGCATAATGTCGGCTGGCTCTTTTGTGACCACACCTACCCTTCGGTGATGTGGTCCAATAAATTCCACGCTCAGGTTGCTACTGACGGACAGTACAAACTGCTCAAACCCCAGACATTCATGAACGAGAGCGGCAAGGCAGTACGTGCCTGTTGCGATTTCTTCAACTTCAAGAGTGAAGAGATCCTGGTTGTACATGATGACCTTGAGCTCCCCTTCGGGACCTTCAGAGTGCAAAAAGGAGGGGGGCTTGCAGGACACAACGGGCTCAAGTCCATCAAGAACCATCTGGGAGATGATGGATTCTTTCGCCTACGATTCGGTATCGGAAGGCCCCAGAGAGGAAGTGTTGCCTCCTATGTTCTGCTCCCTTTTTCCAAGGAAGAGGCACCCCTGCTTCCCTTGCTGTTCGAAAAGGCAAATACTCTGCTTAAAGATGATGAATTAATACTTCCAGTAACAAATACATTAGTCTAACAGCATGTCTTTCCCAATAAGGGGGTTACAATAGGGGCATAGCATGGTATACTTACGCTGTCTTATATGCTAGAAACTACCACACTCTAGGAGGCGTGAATTGATAACACGTGACCTTCGCATTTCAGTCCGCACAAGGACTGAGATGGATTTTTTTTCTGCATTGTTTCCCACTACACCTGATTTGGGGATTCTCTACAAACAGGCAAATGAACTTGCTTATCTGTATAACCTGAAGATAAAGGACCGCGGTGGAAGCGAATATGTTTCAGCAGGCAAACTTCATGCTACAGCTGTCCTACATCTACTATACCAGACGGTAATCACCGGATATCTTGGCGATACCGAACCGGACTTCTTTAGCCGCCTTACAGCCCTGCTGAACAAAAACCATGCTGGTCTTGATGTGCTTGCCTTCTACATGAAAGAGTTCCCTTCCCCCCTCTTGCTGGAACAACAGCTACCCCTGGAATACTTCTACGATGAATCGCTCAGGGGGTATTTTGTCCACCAGGTGATGCTGGACAACCCTGCCTTGGTCAAGGCAGCAAAACCCTTCATAGCCCCTGAAGGGCTCTCCTTCCCCAAAGGCTCCCAGGCCCTCACCGCCCTTCTGGGCGGCTACACAAAGGGTGCTACCTTGATGGCCAATAGTGATGAGGATATCTTCACCTTCCTTACCAGGCCATCCAAACTCTATCCTGACTCACTGCTTGAGCAGATCCGCTACATCAAAGATACATGGAATGACCTGTTGTCTGCAGAATTGAGGGCACTGTTACTACGTTCGATAGACTATATCCAAGAAGAGGAGAAACCCCATTTCGGAGGCCATGGACCAGCTGCAACCTATGTTCCTGACTACAGCTCCTATGATGCCGAATACGAGGCATTCTCAACTGACCGTAACTGGATGCCCAATGTCATCATGATAGCCAAATCAACGCTTGTCTGGCTTGACCAACTTTCCAAGGAGTACGGTTACCCCATCACCACACTCGACCAGATCCCCAACCAGGAACTGGACAACCTGCATGAGCGGGGTTTCACAGCCCTCTGGCTGATCGGGCTCTGGGAACGAAGCAACGCTTCAAAGAGGATAAAGAACCTCTGTGGTAATCCTGAGGCCGAAGCATCAGCATACTCTTTGAAAAACTACGAGATAGCCTCCTCCATCGGAGGGTGGGCAGCCTTGGACAACTTGCGCCAAAGGTGTGCTGAACGTAACTTGCGTCTGGCCAGTGATATGGTACCCAACCATACGGGAATCGATGGGGACTGGGTGTTCAACCACAGCGAGTACTTCATACAGCAAAGCGATCCTCCCTTCCCTTCCTATACGTACAACGGTCCGAATCTCTCAGAGAAAGCAGATATCGAAATTAAGCTGGAGGACCACTACTACAACCAAAGTGATGCTGCGGTCACCTTCAAGAGAACTGACTTGAGAACCGGACAGACAAGCTATATCTTCCACGGTAACGATGGTACCTCGATGCCTTGGAACGATACAGCCCAGCTGGATTTCCTAAATCCTGCAACCAGGGAAGCGGTTTTCCAGCAGATCAAGCATGTGGCGAAAAACTTCCCCATCATCAGATTCGATGCTGCGATGACCCTTGCGAAGAAACATATCCAAAGGCTTTGGTATCCAAAACCTGGCCATGGTGGTGATATTGCAGGACGAGCCCAAAGCGGCCTCGATGATGCAACATTCCACAACCTTATCCCCCAAGAGTTCTGGAGAGAGGTCGTTGACCGCCTCAGTGTGGAGCTTCCCGATACGTTGCTTCTTGCAGAGGCCTTCTGGATGATGGAGGGGTATTTTGTACGCACCTTGGGCATGCACCGTGTCTATAACAGTGCTTTCATGAACATGCTCAAGAACCAGGAAAACCAGAAATACCGCGATACTATCAAGGGAACCATCAGCTTTGAACCGGAGATTCTCAAGCGATTCGTCAACTTTATGAACAACCCTGACGAGGAGACCGCAGTCGCCCAGTTCGGTGAAGGCGATAAGTACTTTGGTGTCTGTACTCTTCTGGCAACCATGCCGGGTCTCCCTATGTTCGGTCATGGCCAGATCGAAGGGTATAAAGAGAAATATGGGATGGAGTACCGTAAGGCATACTGGGACGAAAGGCCTAATCAGTGGATGCTTGATGAGCATTATAGAAGAATCTTCCCCTTGCTGAAAAAGCGGTATCTATTCAGCGGAGTGGACAATTTTTACCTCTTTGACCTTGTTGACGGTAACCATGTCCATGAATCTGCCTTCTGCTACATCAATGGAACAGAGAATGAGAAGGCCTTGGTGCTGTACAACAACCAGTACCATAGCGTACAAGGCTGGATAAAGAACTCAGCACCCAAGCTTAAGAAGCAGGGCGACGACAAACGTACAGAGACACTCTCGCTTGCTGAGGCGATGGGCCTTACCGTAGGGGGCAGAAGATATGTGCTGTTTGAGGCTTTCCCTGGCAGACTGACCTATATGATCCCTTCACTGAAAGTCTTCGATGAGGGAGGACATTTTAGCCTCAACGGGTATGAGGCAAAGGTTCTTCTGAACATCAGGGAAGTTGAGGATGTGGACGGCACCTATGAGATGCTCTACAGCTCTCTTGGCGAGAATGGAATTAGTAACATTGAACAGGAAATCCTCGCCCTAAGACTGAAGCCTGTATTCAAGGCTATGGAGAGCCTGCATAGTGCTTCATTCAAGAAACTGCTCTCTTCGGTATTGAAGGGAGAATGCACGGCAAAGACCGAGCGAAAGCTAATCCTATCCCTTGCTGAGGCTTACACCCATCTGGGAGTTGTAATGGAACAGCTTCACCCTGTGGCCTTAAAGGCACTGCCTTCCAAGCCGAGGGAAATCAAACCTGCAGAGATGCTCAAGGAGATCCAAAGACTGACATCACTCTTTGCAAAAGACTCCCCAGAGCCATATTTTAGACAGGGACAAGCCATCATGGACGAGCTGCCATCAATCATTGCCGCTTCGCTGTTCCTCAAGCCGTTCATCCATGAGGGGTCTACCATTACTGATGCAATGGTTGCAAGTGACAGGCTGTTGCTCGCCCGATTCTTTGGTGATGATTTGGCGGAAGCGGGCTTCAGTGGAGAAAATGCCAGGAAAGCCTGCCATAGCGCAGCTTTGCTTGCTTCTTCAGCTACCATGATCAGGCACCTTAGCGATGAAACGCCACAAAAGGTCCTCTTTACCATGCTACAGGACCAGGCGGTGAGAACCTACGCGAACTGCAATGAGTACCAGGGGGTCACCTGGTACAAAAAGGAGGCAATCCAAGAGATTATCTATCTCTCAGCTCTTTCTTTCCATATGGTGGGAGGTATCACCGATACCCTTGAATATGTGAAGACACTCACTGAGGCAGAAACAGCGGCAGGATATAAACTGAACCTTCTCCTAGGAGATCTGGACGATGTTTGATTGACTTGACGCTACTGATAAGATACTCTTTGAAACTATGAAGACGTGGATAACCTATCTCGCAGCAACAGCCTTCGGGCTGGCTGCAACACTCCTATTTGGAGATTCCGGGCTCTACCAACAGATCATGTATACTGCCACCTCCCTGTTTGTACAGCTAGGTGGATTTATCTTGGTCCCTATAGTGTTCTTTGGATTCTCTTCCGGAGTCGCTTCCCTGCGAAAAGATTCCCTGGGAAGGACTTTCAGCTGGACTTCCATCCTATGGAGTATCCTATCAACATTACTCTTGGTAATGTGTGCGGCCCTTGTGTTCCGCTTCTTTCCAAGCAACTTCCCTGCCAGTAGCAGTGCAGGATCTGAAGCATCAATTATCGGTGCGGTAGCTCCTCAGTCTCTTTCCACGCTCTTCAGCTCTATGCTTCCGGTCAATCCCTTTTACACGTTGGCATCAGCAGAGAGCTTCTTGCTTCCCATCATCGTAATTGCCCTGATCTTCGGTTTTTTCCTCAAACCCAATAGTGAGGTTATCCGCCCTGCATACGTAACGATGAACTCCTTGAGCGAGACTATGTTCCGCATAGCCAATGCGTACAGCAGATTTGGCCATTTTATGATCTTCTTCACCTCATCCTACTGGTTCGCTCGTCTGCAGAATGAAGGCACTATCTTTGTCGCTGGCCGCTTTTTGGTGATGCTCATCGCATCAGCACTTCTGGTATTGCTCATCCTCCTACCATTGCTGTTCGGCCTGCTTACCCGATTCAAGGTAAACCCCTATAAGATACTCTACCGTATGATAGCCCCTGCCATAGCGGCTCTGTTCAGCGGAAGCATCTTCTTCAGCAGTCCGATAACCATCTCCCATGCGAGACATAACCTGGGTTGTCAGAAACGTGTCAGCGCAACTGCAATCCCCCTCTATACACTTATCGGCAGAGGTGGTTCTGCGATGATCGCAACGCTGAGCATCACGAGCTTGCTCTATGCGGCTCTTGGAACCATGCCTTCTGATAAGGTAATCCTTCTGGTAGCACTTGCCAGCGCATTGTTCTCCTATGCCAGTGCTCTGTATCTGGGTTTTGAGGTTTTCTTCATCACAATCATAGCCCTGCAGTTTTTGAAGATAGACCTATACGGAGCAGAGATGACTCTCATCGCCCTGATGCCCATCCTCAATGGATTAGGCACACTGGTAGACTCCTACGTCGCGGCCTTTGGTGCAGCGTATACCTGCCAGATTATGGGTGTGAAGCATGACTCTTCTTACAGGGACATGCTCTAACAGGTATGGCTAAGAACTTTCGTTTTGTATTTTTGGGCATTCAAGCCCTCATAACCTTCTTGTTCACGGTTTTTTTTGTACACTCCCTCTTGCTTTCCCAAGCACAGGGAGAGATGGCTATTACCCTACAGCACATAGTACCCTCACTGGTCCATCTCTGGATTACTTTGGTCGCAGCCCTTTTACTCTGCGTCTTCTATAGGGCTAACATAGGGGCTGAAGCTCATTTTTTGCCTCTACTCTTCTGTATGATATGCCTGGGAAATGTGAAGATTCTTCCCCTGTACTACCAACTGTCTCACATTATGATCCTCAGCCCCTACTGGATAGGCATCTTGTACCACTTTGCCTTTCTCTTCTCCTCGTTCCTCTTTCTGGCTTCAGGACTATTCCAGCAGACCCTGAATCCCCTACGACTTGGACAGTACGCATTCATAGGAGGAACCTTTTCCCTCTTACTTGCCCTGTTGGTACCCATGTCGACCAATACCTCCTCCTTTCTCAAGGAAGCTAGCATAACCAATAACCTCTTTCTGGGTGTGTCGATTATGATAAGTGCATTGGCCTTTCTGACCTTTATCATTGCCATCTTTGAGGAAAGAGGAGACAGACAGATTGTTGGCCGATATCTCTCCTTCATGCTGATGATAGCCGGAAATGCTATGGTTACCATCAGCCAGGATATCCTGTACAACAGCATAGGACTCATCCTCTATGTCGCAGGTACTACACTGCTGATACTCGTCACCAGAACCTATCATTTCTGGGCCTAGACAAACAGGGGTCTAATCCCCTGTTCAGAGGCCAAGGCTTGCATCTCCTCCTCTGAAGGGACAAGCAAGGGTTCGCTAGCCTTTTGCAACAGGGTCGGCAGCAACGTAATGTCGCCTGTACTGTTTAGGAATACCTCAGGGTTTTTCAAGACCCAACCAACAGAAGTGGCAATGGACGAAGGGTCAGTAAGGGGTTCATACCAGGTGGCAAAGGGATTTACAGCCTCCCCAACAGGACCTCTGGCAAGAGACTTGATAGTCTGAATCGCAACACCTCGCTGCTTGCAAAGCGCCATCAGCTGATTTACATCTGAACTATACTGGGGATTCTGCATCATCGTGTAGTTGTAGGGAAAGAGCACAGAATCAAAATCATACTTCATCAGACTCCGGTAGTGTGCCCGAGGGGCACCCAATCCATGTCCGGTGACACCAATGTGCTTGATCAGGCCCTGCTGCTTTGCCTCAATGGCCGCTTCAAGGACCCCGCCTTCCCCCATAGCAATCTCCCACTCCTGTTCATCTACAAGGAAATGAAACTGCCATAGGTCGATATGATCGGTCTGTAGCTTTTCAAGAGATTGGTGGAGCTCTTCCCTCGCTTCTTTTTTGGTCCGCTTGCCGGTCTTGGTTGCAAGGAAGAAGGATGCCCTATCCCTCTTCATCCAAGGGCCAATCCTCAGTTCCGCTTCCCCATAACTCTGGGCGGTATCAATATGGTTGATGGAATATTTCTTGAGAAGCTCATAGGTTTCATCAGCCTCTTTCTGTGTCACTTCCCCTAGGGCAGCCGCTCCAAATATCACCCGGCTGCTCATATGCCCTGTCCGTCCGAATTGCATCTTTTCAATCATGACTTATACCTCCCTTTCAGTATAGCACGGAAATAGGCTATGCTGTAGGGAGAGGCTGGGACAAATCTCCCAGCGATGTGGAATACATCAGGCTCACATGCCGGTTCTTCGCGTACCAGAATTGAAAAATCCTGGAAGCGACTACACCGTTCGCTGTGGTACCGTCACCTTAGAGGGTATTGAGATATCCATGTTCCGCCAGCAATTTCTTAAAGAGAGCCTGTTCCTTTCTCTTTATGACAATCCTGTTTCCCTCAGCACGTATTATGATGTTCCTAAAAGCAGGATCTAGTGCAAACATCTTCCTGATTGCAGAATCATCGGGGAACGTATATAGCAATACGGCTTCCCCATGGGCAAATAGGGTTGCCCTTTGTTCAACCATGGTAAAGAAAGAGAGCCAACGCTCGGAGGGTTCCGCTTCTATGAGTTTCTTGAACCTCTCTATCCTGGATCGTATCTCGGAAGGGTCTGAACATCCTCTGATGAATGAGACTTCGCTTATCTTGTACCGCTCAGTACCCATTGAATCACCTATTTGTTCCAGGAACAGTCTTCTCTCCAATGACAAGCCCTTGAACGTAACCAACAAGAGGTTAGAATCAGCAATGGTCTCGAACTCCTGTTTCTTGGCCTCCGGCCTCTCATCGGTAAAGTCCAGGCACCATGCCCCGAAGGGAGTGACCTTCATGCTGCAGATACCCTCGTAGGGAGTGAGCGGATACATTTTCCCGTTTTTTTCAAGAACCAAGGGCGCTGATCTTTCACCGATCTCCACCAACCCAAGAACAGCGAACAGATAGCAATAGGCTTTGAATAGGGGCTTTTCAAACAACATCTGCTTGAGAATGCCTTGGGCGCGGAATCCCTTATCATAGGGACTGGGGACATAGGTGCCAAACCCAGTCTCGATGGAATCCCCTCGCATGTAGAGAACCCGGTTCAAGACATCCCTATTCCAGAAAACAAACGAATTACCATGCAATGCAAATGACTGAAACAGATTTTCTACAGAAAACCAACTTCCCTCGGCATACATCTGATGGAGCATTTCCTTGAGAGCGTTTCTTCCCTGATTCCTGACCTCAACAGAGTAGGCATACGCTGACTTGGAAAATTGCCGAAGAAGACAGGAATACTCCAGTTCCATTCCATTGATATTTTCCGAAGGCATCTTGGGGTCAAAGAAGAACCGCTGAACCATCATCTTGACAAAAGCTTCTCCATCCTCGGGACGTTTGAATGTTTTTGGTTCCAAGTGGGTCAACACCTGCACAAACAGTTCAATAGGATCGAGACCATAGGAACTGGCAACCGGAAAGGGCTCCAGGGCGCAGGCTGCACGCAAACTCTTGATATTCCCCTTGAGCAAGCCCTTCCGGACAACATCGTCACGTGACTTGGTCTTCAGCAGTTGGACAGCAGCCTCTACGAGCAGAGGTATCACCTCAGGCACCTGTAGCGTATCGGACCATAGGGTGCCTTCAATTTCTGCAAGGGGTTGGAGCGTATAGCCCAAGGGTTTGGGAAGCCAAAAAAAGAAGACCTTTAGAAATAGGGGATGCAATTCCAGTACAAATTCATTAATGACATGCAAGAGCCCCAGCCGAAGCGCTGGATTGGTTGTCAGAGTCTCCCTGTAGGCATACTTCTTAAGTTCTTTGACGACCAGAGGTTCCTTGACAGGGGTCTTCAGTGAACGGATGTCCAGAATATGTTCAAAGGCCCCCCTTTGTAGAACCTCCTGCAAATACAGGGGAAGACTGTCAAAAAAGAGGTCGAATCCTGTTTGATCGTCAAAATCAAGGAGAAGCGCCACTTGGGTGCGGAATTGAGCTTTCTGCTTACAAAGCGATTCTGTTCCTGTAAGACAGTGGTAGGCTCTGGCCAATTCCTCGATAGTCAATTCCTCCAGGTCAGAGGCAAGATCCTTACCCTTTTGGGACAAGGCTTTCGTAGCCTTTTTTGTTGAGGACGAAGTGTTCCCTCCCTCCGGTTTTTTGCTATTTTTTACCATATGTTACCCCAACAACATTTCTATATCTTTTTCGGACAAAGACTTTACTGCATTCGAATCGGAAGTAAGCAAGGAGGCGACAAGGTTTGCTTTCCGTTGCTGCAGTTCCAATATCTTTTCCTCTATCGTATCCTTGGCTATGAGGCGATAGCAGAATACAGGATTTTCCTGCCCGATCCTGTGCGTTCTATCGATAGCCTGATTCTCTGCAGAGCGGTTCCACCAGGGATCCACGATGAAGACGTAGTCTGCCGCTGTCAGGTTAAGCCCGACCCCTCCCGTTTTCAGCGTCATGACGAATGCACTGATGGAAGGATCGTTTTGGAACCGCTGTACCAGACTTTGCCTGTCCCCTGTCGCGCCTGTCATGACCAGATGCCCGATACCCAATTCCTCAAGGTCCTCG
>DMAO01000165.1 GCA_003446545.1 Sphaerochaeta sp. | reverse complement strand
ACTATCAAGAGCCTATTGAAGGATAAGGTCATCGTCATCGCAGCTGGTGGTGGTGGCATCCCTGTAGTGCGTGATGAAAATGGCTATATCAGTGGAAGGGAAGCTGTCATCGACAAGGACCTTGCAGCCGCCCTTATGGCCAAGGGATTGAAGGCTGACCTCTTTGTCATCTCCACTGCAGTGGAAAAAGTCTGTCTGAATTTTGGCAAGCCCAACCAGCAGACCCTCGATACCATCACCGTAGAGGATGCAAGGAAGTACATGGCCGACGGTCATTTCGCCCCTGGAAGCATGCTTCCCAAGGTGCAGGCCATCGTTGACTTTGTACAGAGCACGGGCAATACTGGTCTCATCACCGACCCTGCCCATCTCTACGGTGCTCTCTATGAAGGAAAAGGAACCAAGATTGTCCCCAGGAAATAAGGGCAAACCCATGTTTCCCAACCGCCGCAGTGCTGTCATCAGCATTGCGGTCGTGTTGTTCCTCCTTATATTTGCTGGTGTTGCCATTGACCAGAACAACGTCTCTCGGTTGAAGAGATACAAGAAGGAAGCGATTGCATTTCTCGATCAGGGCATGGATGCGATCGATGATCGCTTCATGTACGCAACAACCCTTGTAGACCTTTTGGATGATCACAGTCTTGCAGGACCTATCGAAGACCTGGTCTCTTCCTATTCACGGGAGAAATCACCTTCGTTGGTAAGTGAGCTCTATGTTGCTCTTGATAAAGAACTCGCCTTGCTGCAGATACAGGTCTTCACGGACAAGCAATATCCGCTTTATGCAGCCTATTTTGAGAAGATTTATGATGCGGAACAGGAGATGGCACTGTATTTGAACGAGTACAATGACAAGGCTCTCTACTATAATGTTCAGATAGGGGGCTTTCTAGCAACCCTTGCTGCAAAGCGTTTGGGAATGCAACCCCTAGAGCTATTTTCGGTCGCTCCTGCCATAAAAGGCCGCCCCTGACAAGGCTAGGGGCAACAGGAGCAGGATAACCTTCAGGTTGTCCTGGGCCAACACTGTTGGCAACAGGCCCTTTGCCACCACCAGGGCAATGCCCGCTACAAACATCGCCTGAAAGGTCCACTTCGCCAGTTTCCCCTGCCTTGTTTTCTTTTTTGTGCATGCTGAGGCAATGGCTGCTACCATCCCAATAAAAAGAAGGGGATTGACCAGTACGATATTCTCATTGAACCATGTCATATCCATATCAGAGAACGTCATCATGAACAGCAGGATGCTTCCCAGGACCCCAAGGGCCAGCAGTAGCAATGCATAGAGGATTGAGGTCGTCCGCGTGTATCGTTTTCCAAGAAAGAACAGCGCTAAGGCCAAGAGAATTCCAGAAAGTGCATAAGCCCCCACATGGTTCACATTCTTCGTATGGGCTCTGAAGCGTATGCCGCTCCCGCTTGTATCCTGGAGCATTTCTGTACTTTTCACCAGGGAGGGGGAGAAGTCCAATACCGCCTGGTATAGGCTTTCAGGAAGGAACATCTCCTCATAGCGATTCAGCGGTTTGTCTATGGTTTTACCCTGGAGAAAATCAAGAGTCCAGAATACTACCGGTGAATGGCTCATATAACGCTGGACGAATTGGCGGTAACTGGATGTGGTCTGTTGTGTCTCTGCCCAGCGCCGGAATGCGCCATCGGTTGCTGCATTGATGATGTCACGAATCCTGGTTGCACAGTTGTCGTTGTAGAAGTGATAGAGGTAGGTGCTGTTTTCCTCTTTGGCATTGTTTTGTAGGAATTGTATGGTGGCAAGCTTTGCCTCGGGGGTAAGGTTCAGTTCAATGAGCTTTACATCGCGCTTTTCAGCCAGGGCTTCCTCTATTCTCCATGCCGCACCACTCTCCCAGACAGAGTAGTACATGCGCCCGCGGGCGAAGTTCAGGTAGAAATTCTTCTGGTCAGGATCGAATACCCCATAATCGTACATGATATCTTCCCCTGAGGGCTGGCTTATGATGAGGGCACTGTGCCCGAACCATGCATAGAGAGGATCTCCGCTCCCCACGGTCAAAAGTGAGAGCTTCGCACGGTTTACCCATTCGAGTTGGTTGGGTGCAAGGGCCTTGGTAAAGTCAACCTTCCCAAGTTCTTGTTCGCTGTCAAAAGGTTGCTCCTGCAACCGTCTTTCTCCTACGCTGAAGGAGAAAACGGCTGTGGTGAATAGTGTCATGAGAAGAAGGGTAATCACTAGACGTTTCATGGCGGGAATCATATCACAACAAAGACAATCTTCCAACCAGTTGATTTTTTACGTCCACTGTTCTACTCTTCATTTGGAGGGTTCATGGAACGAAACGTATCGTCCTTGGCAATAGTCCTGCATAGCATACGGTACGGACAGATGAACCGTCGCCTCAAGCTGTTGACCCTCGATTTTGGGCTCATTGATGTGGTCAGTTATGGGGCTAGGAAGTCAATTAAGGCTGTGAAGGGAGATGTGTTCTCCGATGGACAGTTCTTTATGTACTATAACCCCGTAAAACGTGACTATACCCTTAAGGATGTCCAGCTCATCGCTACCCATGATGAGATTCGCACCGATCTGGGTGCAAACTATGCCGCCCTGTTTTTTTGTGAACTTGTTATCAACACCAATGGGGGGGATAGTACGTCCCAGTATGGACTGTTGAGCAAAGCCCTTGATATGCTCTGTTCCCACCAGGATCTTGTAGGTCGGATTCTTATCCAGTTCGTGTTGCGGCTCTTGGACATTTGTGGCTTGCAGGCGGACTTCACCAGATGCCCTATTTGTGAGAGAACCTATGCTGTAGAGGAGATCATCCGGTTCAATTCACAGATGGGAAGCCCTTGTTGTGAAGCTTGTGCCACCTTGGATACTGCTATGGTTCTCGGCCCGGGGGCCAGAAGGTATCTGACCCTTACCAAGGGGATGGACTTTCCTGCTGCTGTGGCTGTAGAGCTTAGCGAGCGTGCAACGCTCCGCATTAAAGCGTATATGTTACGCTATGCCTCCTTTATAAGTGGTAAGGAGCTGAAGACCCTTTCAGGGGGGATGTTGCAGACCCTGTTTTGATTGAGAATATTTATTGTAAGGTTGTTATATACATATGGAATGGAAAAAAAAGGCTGTAGCGTCTCAGGACGTGAAGCATCTGCATGAGCAGTATGGTTTGGATCCCTTGTGTTCTTCGATTATGGTCAGACGGGGACTGACCTCCAGCGACCAGGTTAAGTTCCATCTGGAGGGTGAACTGACCTATTTGCATAACCCGTTTCTATTTGACGATATGGAAGAGGTTGTCGACCGTATCAATGGTGCTGTCTCAGAGGGGGAGTTTGTACGTGTATTCGGCGACCGTGATGTCGATGGCATCACCAGTACAGCCCTTCTTGTACAAGAGTTGCAACGTCTTGGAATTGAGGTTTCCTACAGGGTCCCAGAAGGAGATGAACCCTATGGCCTCACCACCGACGGTGTCGATGCCGCTTACGCCGATAATGTTACCCTTATCATTACCGTGGACTGCGGAATCTCAAACAATACCGAGATAGCGCACGCCAAGACGTTGGGCATCGACACCATCGTACTAGACCACCACCTCGCAGGGGAGAATCTTCCCCCGGCCTTGGCAATCATAGACCCCAAGGTAATTGGCTGTGGATACCCCTTTGAGCATCTTGCCGGATGTGGGGTTGTTGCCAAGGTTATCTGGGCTCTACGTTTCAGTCAGACGGATTTCTACCATGAGGAGTGCATCCTGCTACACGCACAGCCCGGTCATGATACGGTTATTATCCAGGCTATGAAGGTTGAGAACCTTGTTGTCACCGATCGGGTAATCGAAGAGATAAACCCAGGACTTCTTGCACCTTCGCAGAGCACAGTCCTCAAGTTCCTCTCTGCCGGGGTGCCAATCCTAGTCTTGGATGTCGCGTCCGAACTAGCACAGCTACGGCAGGCCTTTGGTAAGAGTGTAGAGATACACCTTGTCGATATGCGTCCGGAAATGGAGAGCGTCATGCCAGTTATCAAGGGAAAGAGTGTCTTTGCCCTTTCAAGTATCAGTAGGGCCCTCAAGTACAGCGTGCATGGCCGTGATGAGCTTCAGGTTCTGTTTTCTCTGTTCAGCGCTTACTCCATAAAAAAACACCCCTTGCTGGACAGTGGCTACGATGCAATCCTCGACCTTGTTGCCATCGGCACGATCGCTGACCTCATGCCGATGGAGGATGAGAACCGTCTGTTGGTGAAGCGTGGTCTCAAGATGCTCTCTACAGGCAAGAGGGAAGCTCTGCTTCCTCTCTTCACGATGCAAAATCTTGTAGGGAAGGTCCTTTCCACCAGTGATATCTCCTGGCAGATATCGCCGGTTATCAACGCCTCTGGAAGGATGGGCAGACCCTCGTTGGCCGTGGATATGCTGCTTGCCCCCAACCTTGGGGTTGCTGAGGGACTTGCAGGAGAGTTGCTCGCACTGAACAAGGAACGCCAAAAGATGGGAGAGGATGCTTGGGAACGCTTGGCACCTCAGGCGAAAGAGAGTTTTGAGCAAACAGGCTCGAAACTGGTGATGGTGGAGGATGCTTCTCTAAGTAGGGGGATCACAGGGGTTATGGCCAGCCGCCTTATGAAGCAGTTCAATGCCCCTTCTATGGTACTTGCCACCATCGGCGGGACTCGGGTTTCCGCTTCCCTGCGCAGTCCTGTGGAGTTTAATGGTCGGGAGTTCCTCTCAGCATTTGAGGATCTCTTCCTTGATTTTGGAGGACATGCCTGTGCAGCGGGTTTTTCCATGGATGTGGAGAATCTTCCCGTATTCAAAAAGCGTGTCATGAATGAGATTGACCATATGGATTGCATTCAGGAGGTGGATGACTCCATCCTCGTTGATTGTACCCTTCCTGTTGCCTATATGACCCCTGATATCATCAAGGTCGTTGAGTTCTTTGAGCCGTTTGGCGAGAAGAACCCACCCCTGGTCCTGATGATGGAGGGAGCGCTTGTTGAAGATATCCAGTTCTTGAACAACCATAAGGGAGGTCCACGTCACCTGAAGTTGACACTTTCTTTTGGTCAGTATAAGTGGCCAGCTCTCTATTGGAGTGCAGCTGAGCGTGTTGGTCGTGATTTTGATAAGGGATCGGAGGTGGATGTAGCATTCCGTCTTGGGCGGAATTACTACCGCAACCAGGCTTCCTTGCAGATTACCATTCTCGATCTCAAGACCGAAGCGGATAAGCAAGCGGAGCTCAGGAAATGAAAGCCAAGAAAGAAAAAAGATACGTACATATCTCTCTTGACAAGAGAGTCTTATCCAGATGCTTGACATACGAGCTATGTTTGATGCATTCTGTTCTCGCAGTTTAGACCCAGTAATCGGGAGAGGAGGTGAGTAGTAATATATGGCATATGTAAAAGTTGATGACAATGAACCTTTGGAAAAGTCAATCAAGCGTTTTAAGCGCATGGTGGAAAAAGAAGGAATCATCCGTGAGTGGAAAAAGCGGGAGTACTTTGAGAAGCCCTCCACCATCCTTAACCGGAAAAAGAAAGCTGCAGCACGCAAGCAGATGAAAAAAGTACGGAAATTGCACGTTTCCAAGAGTTACTAAGTATATAGCCGCCGGTTCTCCGGCGGTTT
>DMAO01000149.1:10531-16459 GCA_003446545.1 Sphaerochaeta sp. | reverse complement strand
CGAAGAGTCATTAGGAGGTAACAATGACTGGTATGAAGAAAGTTTCAATTTTGGCCCTAGCGTTGCTTTTGGTCGTTTCGTCGACCTTTGCACAGGGAACCAAAGAGGCCTCGGCTGCCGCAGGGCAGGTAGAACTGACTGTTCTGAACTACATTGATATGTCGGAGCCGAACAGTGCGAATGAAGTTGCAATGGTCTGGGACAAATTCAGTGCAGAGAATCCTGACATTAAGGTTGTTCGTGAAGACCTATTCAACGAGCCTTTCCACCAGAAGACAGAAGCCTACGTTGCAAGCGGACAGCTTCCTGATGTCCTCTACATGTGGCCAAGCGGACGTTCAAGCAGTCTCCACACAACCAAGAGCGTAAAAGATCTTATGCCATTCTTGGAAAAAGACGGTCTGGTCGATTCCTACAACCCTGCTACCTTGGTTCCACAGTTTGCTGGTTTCCTTGGGGAACTCCCCAATGGTATCACCACCACGCACATGCTCTATGTGAACACAAAGGTTCTCAGAGAGAATGGCCTTTCCATGCCCAAGAGCTATGCGGAGATGAAAGCTATGGTTGCTCCCTTGAAAGCAAAGGGGATCGACTTGATAGCCATGGATAACATGGACGCTTGGGTTATGCAGAGCTGTCTCTTCTCAATGGTTGTCGGCCGTTTCGGTGGAACTGACTGGTATCCAAGACTTGAAGCTGGAAAGATCAATTTCAACGATGCATGGTTCATCAACTCACTCAGCCTGATCGGAGACATGTATGCATCAGAGATGATCAAGCGCAACAGTCTCACCAGCCCTTACGGATCAAGCCGTGGTCGTTTCGCCTCAGGCAAGGCGGCTTTCTATATCGACGGTGACTGGTCGACTGCAGCTTTCCAGACTGACATTACCACCGGTCAGGCTCTAATCAGCCGCAATGCACAGGCAAGTGACTTTGAGATGATTGTCCTGCCAGCAATTCCTGGTGAAGTCATCAGCAATTCCAACAGTGGTGTTGTCGGTACCGGTTTCGGCATGAGTGCCAACCTAGCCTCCGGTTCTGCAAAAGAAGCTGCTGCTTGGCGTCTGATCAAGTTCCTGCAGGGCGAGTATGTGCAGACCTACCGCCTCTCCACAGGTGCTTCCTTCCCCTCCAACCTCAATGTTGATGTTGCCAAGGTCGTTAAGGAAGCTAATCTTGAGCCTTTCGTTGCCAAGAGAGCTGCTTACTATGAGAAGTACAATACGATCACCCCGGTTATCGATGGTGTGCTCGCCGGTGATGTCTACAATGTCATCAACACTGGTTTGCAGGAAATCGGTCTTGGCAAGAAGACTCCTGTCCAGGTCGGACAGGATGTGCAGAAAGCATGGGAAACTTGGAAAGCCAATAAATAGGCAACTGTACTAAGTAAGACTTTAATAGAGGGACCGGTGATGGTCCCTCTTGTTTCAGGTCTTATTTCTTATTGCATCACTGCTAACATTCCGGTTACCTGCTGCTCCCATAGAGATCGAAGACCTTGAGACTCTCCTTAAACTCCCCGAGTGAAATCTTCTCTCGTGTCTTGAAAATCACAACCTTTTGGGCTGTAGGTCGTACGCAAAAAAGGTTGTCACTGAAGGTCCCCTTACGTGAGCCTGCATCAAGGGCGACCTGGAAGGCTGGAGCCTTGCTGCTGAGGGTAACAGCGAACCCTTCCTGTGCCTTCTCAACCTGTAAGGTCAGAGAGGGATCAAGCAAAGCGCACCTCTTGGGGCGGTCGAGTAGCATGACGTCCTCGATGTAAAGCTCGTCTGCCTCCAACTTGATCGAGAGGAACATCTTTTTGGGATCAATCTTGTTCTTATCCAGTTCAATGGTGCATACATGTGTGCTGCTTTGGCTTGGAATATCCAAAACATACTTCTGTTTGGACACCTTCTCGCCATTGAAACGATAGGCCTTCACTGAAACCTTTGCATTGGCAAGTGGTGTGCTCTTGTCGTGGACCACATAGAGCTCGACCTTTCCCTTTTCCTTCATATAGGCGATGGGAAGAGAAGGGGCGTAGAACTGCCTTGCACTGTAGTGTAGCAGTTTCCACTTCCCTGTATAGTCGATGGAAGACNNGTCATTGAGCTGCCAGTAGAGCGTTCCCATGCAGTGGGGGCGTAAGGTCCGCCAGTATTCGATGGCAGTCTTCATAGCCATAGCCTGCTGGACCTGGGATAGGTAAAGCATCTGTTCAAAGCCATGAGGGAAGCGAAAGTACCGGCTGAAGTTTTCAATGATGATGGAATTTCCCCGATCATTTTTCTGATGGTGCTCCATCACCTCACTGGTGAGGTTATGCTCCGTAACCGGTGCATACTCCTCGACGGTCGAGAGGGAAGGAAAGCTCTGGTAGCCAAACTCACTGACGAACCTTGGGCTGATGGAATAATACTCCTCAAAGGGTTTTCCCTCATGCCAGACCGACCAGAAGTGCATATCACCCTTGTTGTCATCATGCCAGTTGTCCGAGTAGTCTCCCGGACCGGCAGAAGGACTCGATGGCCACCACTGCCTGGAAGGGTCAAGTTCTTGGATGACCCTTCCAACAGTCCCTTCATTGAGACGATCATAGTCGATGACATACCGCCAAGGATTGCTCTTGGAAGCCTCATACCAGCCTATGGCACCCAGGTCCTCATTGTTCCCACACCATAAGGCGATGCTTGCATGGTCGCGTAGGCGGGGAATCTGGTAGCGTAGCTCAGCTTCCACATTGGCGAGGAACTCTGGATTCGAGGGATACATTGAACAGCTGAACATGCAGTCATGCCAGAGAAGCAGGCCCTTTTCATCACAGAAGTCGTAAAAACTCTCCATCTCATAGAGGCCACCGCCCCAGAGCCGCAGCATATTCATGTTGGCATCTATGCAATTCTGTAGGAGCTGTTCATAGCGTTCCTCTGTGAGACGGGAGAACAGAGCATCGGCGGGAATCCAGTTGGCTCCTTTGGCAAAGATATCCCTTCCATTGACAGAGAAGGTCATACCCTTGCCCTCTTTGTCCTTATCTACCTCAGTCTTGACCTCAATGGTCCTGAAGCCGATGCGTTTTGTCAGACGCTGCTCTCCGATGGCAAGCTCTAGGGTGTATAGCGCTTGATTGCCCTCGCCGGCTGGCCACCATAGCTGAACATCCTTACACACCAGAGTGAATACAAGCTTGTTGAGTCCCGTTGTGAGGTCTACATTGCTTCTCTGACGGGCTTTGCCCAATGTGGCTATACTGGGTAGCCTCTGGTCCTTGGAGGAGTTGTAGATTACCTTGATACGAGCCTCCCAATCACCAGAGGCAAGCTTCTTGGTATCGGTCACCACTGATTCGATGATGCCTTCATTGACAAACTGGAATCCGATCGGTTCATATATCCCGAAGCTCATAATGCAGGGACCCCAGTCCCATCCGCTATGGCACTGGGTCTTGCGGATTAGGTTTCGGTGCTTTGCCGATACAGGGTAGATAGAGTAGGGGATTGGATAGGAGAGCTTTCCCGCTTCACATATGGCCGCATTCTCTGCACTGGTAAATTCCAAGGTAAGGGTATTTTCCCCGACTACAAGCAAGTGTGTAAGGTCGAAACGGAACCTGCGGAACTGGTTGTCGCAAGATCCTGCCTTTTTGCCGTTGACGACCACATCAATGATGGTGTCAGCCATGGTGAGGGTGATTACCGCTTGTCCCGAAGCAAGGTGTTCTTTGGTTACTGAGAAAGTCTTGCTCAAGATCCAGTCGCTCTGGCCTACCCACTGGATGTCCAGCTCGTTGGTTCCCCAATAGGGATCGACGATAAGCTCCTGTTCCAAGAGTGCCGAATGGATATCACCTGGAAGGGTGCAGGGAATTGAGGGATTCTTAAGGAAATATGTGCAATGGGGTGTGATGGCCTTGCTGTCTTTTGGAGAGAGGGCCCACTGCCCGTTAAGATCGATCGTATGCATGAATGATCCTCCTCTCTACAGTATACCATACTAGGGATATCTCTGGGTTTGGAAGATACATATTGTCGAGCATCTTGTGTTCCGATAGACTTGGGGAAAAAGGAGTGAGCAGAGCATGCATACAAATCAATTCAGAAAGCTACTACAAGAGAACAGACCTTCGATGGGAACACGGATCATCAGCACCTGGCCCCTTATGGTCGAGGCAGTAGGAGCGAGCGGACAGTTTGACTATATTGAGTTTGTTGCTGAGTATGCCCCCTTCACTGATGCTGACCTGGAGAATGTCGTCAGGGCATCAGAGTTGCACCAAATGTCTTCCATGATAAAGATAGATTTCCAAAATAGGTTTTATGTAGCCCAAAGGAGCTTGGCTGCAGGATTCCAGAGCATCCTTTTCACCGACCACAAGAGTGCAGAAGAGGTTCGTTCCTCAATTGCTGTCATCAGGGCGGACACCCCACAGGACAGGGGACGTTTTGGCAAACCAACACGCCGATTCATCGGATTCGAACCAAAACTGAGCCAGATGGACTATGCAAAGATGTTGAGGGAGACAGTGGTTGCCATCATGATCGAGAAGCGCCAGGCCTTTGAAGAGCTAAAGGATATCTGTTCAATAGAAGGGGTCGATATGGTACAGTTCGGCCCTTCTGACTATGCGATGAACAACGGATGGGACTTCTCCGAGCACAAGACAGAGGTCAGGGACGTGGAGAAGCGCATGATAGAGATTGCCTTGGAAAAGGGAGTTGAACCCAGGTGCGAGATAAACCACGCAGAGGAAGCCAAGCCCTATATGGCCTTGGGGGTGAAACACTTCTGTCTGGGGGATGAGCTACGTAACAATATGGTCTATTGGAACACAGAAGGCAAGGCCTTGCGGGAATTGGTGACGAAAGACTAGGATCCTCATGAGTTTATAAAACAGTGTCCCCCTGTAATTCCCTTTTGGTCAGATGCATGGATACAAAACAACGGCCTCCAAACTGGAGACCGTTGTAAAGATAAACAATCGCTAAAAGGTTTTCTCTTTTTCCCTTAGGTTGCTGCGTAGGTGAAGGTGACCGTCCCTGTATAGGACCCTGCCACTGCAGCATCAAATGTTGTTGCATCGACAGAGAGAGCAACCGCATGAGATTCTGTGGCGATACCGGTCAGCGAGGCAACGTTCAGTATCTCCAATCCGGTAACTGGTGTTGAGCCTGTGGTTGTAAGCGCTACTGAGTTGACAGTTACGGTGTAATCGATATAGGAGTCCACAGCTGATACAGTACTCTTCATAGGTGTTGCATCCATGGTGAGCGTATATCCGGAGCGGCTATTGGAGAGAGTGCTTAGGTAAGCGGTGAAAGTCTGTGCCCCACTGGTGGTGATCGCAAGGTCTCCATATGCTTCCAGTGCATTGAATGCACCTACATTAGCTGCTGTAGAAGCGGTTGTGGTTACCTTTATCATGCCTATACCGGCTACCGTTGTGCTGACATTAAAGCTGTCTGTTACAGCGAACATGGGGGCCGCTACAAACAATAAAACCAAAAGTATTGATATAAAAGTCTTTTTCATACATAAGCTCCTTTAGGAGCAATGCTCCTGGATATGTACTTGGAGTTACCATTTCCTTTAGTACACCATTATAGTAAGAAATAAACCCTACTTATGTCAATACTGAATGATAAATAATATATTAATAATAGAATATTTTTTATAAGAATTTTTATATTCTTATAATACATACAAATAATAAAATATGTTGAATTGTTTGCATATGACAGGTGATAGGGATTTTTATTAATACATATCACACTAAAGTAAGTAACTATAGACTATAGATATAACTAAATATATTCCTATAGATAGTGATTCCTAAATAGTATAAATTCTATAGCAACTTGAGCTTAAGGTCTTTGAGCAAAAGGAAAGGTCTGCAGAGATAGAAGATTTTCTTTCTCTGGTTAGAAGATGAAAGGT
>DMAO01000149.1:0-10486 GCA_003446545.1 Sphaerochaeta sp. | reverse complement strand
CTCGCTCGGTAATGGAACCATGGTAATGCTTTTGCTACTCTCGCTTCGTTGGGGAATGAAAAGGGGCTACCGCTTGTGCGATAGCCCCGATACTACTACATCTTATTTGTCAGGAGGTATGTCTTATTTGGCCTGTTCCAGTGCAAGGGTGCGGGTAGTCTGGTCACATACCTGCTCAGGTCCGAAGTACTGTACTGCACCTGGATAGACAAAGCATGTCTCTCGTGCCCACCTGTCACGGTGTGCTGCAAAGTACTTGAAAGGCGCTCCATCGAGTTCTACCAAGGCCTTCTTGATGACAGGCTTCATCGAGCCATGGCGCTGTTCAAGGTTCATCATCATCGTGATGGGAATTCCTCCAGCCTTCCATTCTGTTGCAGGTTGTGAGAGATTGGTTACCGAAGAGATATACCCGGTAAGATCCGCTCCGATAAGCATGAATGCATTATAGCCAAGACTATAGCAGTAGTCAGCATCAAAGTTGGTTGGGAAGGCGCATCGGCCCTCGTAGCCGAAGAAGTGGGTCATTGTGCTGAATGAACCTGAGTAGGTGCCTTCGTTTTTCATCTTCGTCAGTTGTGCCGCAACCATGGAAGCGAGCAGTTTGTCAGTTTCAATTCTGGAGACCTGTACGTTTCCGTGTGGGTCCCTATCCATCAGCAGTTGTTCCTTGATTTCTTTTGGCAGGATGGAGAAGACCTTACTACTTTCCAGGGAGAGTCTCTCTGAAACAAAGTTTATTCGCTCTGTGCTGTCATAGCAGGCAGAGAACCCTACGATTTCCTTGGCAAGAAGGTTGTTGATCTCCTCGATGAGGTACTTTATCTCAGGGATGAACTCAACAAGACCTTCAGGGATGAGCACAACACCAAAGTTGTTCTTGTCCTCCGCCCTTGCTGCAACAGCATCGGCTATGTAGGTTACGATACTGGTAAGTGACTGCCTGTTAGCCTCGATCTCTTCGCTGATGAGGCAGATGTTGGGCTGGGTCTCAAGGGCGCACTCCAAAGCGATGTGGCTGGCACTGCGGCCCATGAGCTTGATGAAGTGCCAGTATTTCTTGGCGCTGTTGGCATCACGCTCGATGTTTCCTATCAGTTCGCTGTAGGTCTTGGTTGCAGTGTCGAACCCGAAGGAGATCTCGATGGACTCGTTTTTCAGGTCCCCGTCAATGGTCTTGGGGCAGCCTATGACCTGGATGCCATGGCCCTTTTCCTTGAAGTATTCTGCAAGCACGGCCGCATTGGTATTGGAGTCATCTCCGCCAATGATGACAAGGGAAGTTATCCCATGATTTTTGCATACTTTGGCACATACCTCAAACTGCTCAGCAGTCTCAAGCTTTGTCCTGCCGCTACCGATGATATCAAAACCGCCGGTGTTCCTGAAAGGTGCGAGAAATTCTTCGGTGATGAGGGTGTAGGAGTCGTTAAGGATACCACTGGGGCCGCCCTTGAAACCAAGCAGCTCGTTATGTGGGTTTGCTGCCTTCATTGCATCATACAGACCACTGATGACGTTATGCCCGCCGGGGGCCTGTCCGCCACTGAGGATTACCCCAACATTACGCTTTGCTGCGATGGTATTGTTTTCTCCCTTGGCAAAAGAAACAGAGGGTAGGCCGCAGGTGTGGGGGAAGAGTGTCTTGATGACCTCCTTGTCCTGGGCAGGGGCTGTTTCGTCTCCAACAACTGGTTGGATGTTTTTGATGTCCTCCCTGAGGATGGCCGGAAGTTTTGGCTGATAGTCATAGCGTATAATCTGAAGGGGTGATATGTCCATGATAGCTCCTTATGGTTCTGATTCTTTGAACATGCTAACCATAGAACAAAAAAGGATTTCTTTTCAACCTCTCTGTTGAGAAATCTCAGTCCTCTTAAGGGGCGGGGATGAATCAGCCTTGATTTTCAGGTTTCCTGTAAGCACCCACTTCCTGTACGTACAGACAAGGATTATATGTCTTCTAGAGAGAACGGGGGTGTGGTTTTGTGTTGTACTTAGTCGTCTCCGCGTAAGGTATTTTCTTTATATTTTCCTTTACTTATCCAGTCAAGCTTTTTATACTTAACATATATGAAGTGGTATAAAGCATTGAAAGTTAGGGTCTACCCAGATGCGAAACAGACAGAACAGATCAATAAGACTCTCGGATGTTCAAGAGCAATCTACAACATGATGCTTCATGAAAGAATTACGGTCTTTGAAGAGAATAAAGATGATAGACAGAAAGTGTATGATTATAAGTTTAAGCAAGTATCTGCTTACAGAAAAGAATACGAGTGGTTGAAGGAAGCAGACTCCCAGGCATTGGCTTGCTCGAAAGCAAATCTTATAAACGCTTTTTCAAACTTCTACAAATCATTGAAGGGGGAGCGCAAAGATCAGAAAGTAGGTTTCCCCAAGTATAAGAAGAAGAAAACACAGAACTGTTATACATCATCCTATATTAACAATAATATGGCGATTGATTTTGAAAACAGAAAAGTCAAGCTCCCCAAGCTCGGTTGGATAACCTTTCGGGATAAAAGGTCCTCTGCTGAAGGCAGAATCAAGTCAGTATCAGTCTCAAGATCCACAACAGGGAAGTATTTTGCCTCTTTTCTTTTTGAACACGAAGCTTCTGTGGTCATTAAGAAAGTTGTAACTGATTCTGAAAGAGTGGTGGGAATCGATATGGCTCTAGCAGACTTCTATGTTGACAACGAAGGAAATACTCCTGTATTTACGAGAACCACAAGAAAATATGAAATGCAACTTGCTAAGGCGCAAAGAAGATTTAGCAAGAAGAAAGGTTC
Source organism: Sphaerochaeta sp. (assembly GCA_003446545.1). GTDB lineage: Bacteria > Spirochaetota > Spirochaetia > Sphaerochaetales > Sphaerochaetaceae > Sphaerochaeta. The sequence goes on along the minus strand of DMAO01000149.1, from coordinate 7,691 downwards.
CCGCAACTGGTATGAAGCGAAAAGAAATGTTGCCCTTGTGCATGAGAAGATAGCCAATTCCCGTGTAGATTTCAACAGGAAGCTTGCTACCCAGCTGACCTCTGAATACGATGCGATTTGCATCGAGACCCTTTCGTTGAGAGGGATGTCACGAGCCTTGCACTTAGGGAAATCAGTACAGGACCTTGGCTATGCAACCTTTGTCTCAAGATTGAAACAGAAAGCTGCAGAGACAGGAACACATGTCATCCAAGTGGATACATGGTATCCAAGCTCAAAACTCTGCAGTGCTTGCGGGTATAAGAACAGTGCGCTCAGCCTTAAAGAGCGTAGCTGGACATGCCCCAATTGTGGAGCAGAGCTCTCTCGTGATGAAAATGCAGGAAAGAACTTACGAAATGTAGGTTAAAAAATGTTGGGGCTGGGCAAGCCCATTAAGCTTGTGGAGAAGATAACAAGTCTTAGGAGCTTCGGTTCCTGAGCAGTCTTCTATGAAGCAAGAAGCCCATTGGTCTTTAGCCGATGGGTAAGTCACGCGATTATGGTTTTTTTGACAGAGTAACTTATACAAAATCCCTATTTTGCAACAGGTTATCTTCTTTTGTTGCAACCAGCTTGCCCATCTGGTATACCAATGTGAAGGGGAGATAGTATGGAAAAGAGAATAGCTGTCAACAATGGGTGGCTCTACAGAGCTGATTACACTAAGGAATATTGCCAGAAGCGGTATGATGATTCCCATTGGGAGCAGGTCGACCTTCCCCATGCCAATGTGTTGCTGAGCCGTCACTACTTTGACGAGGAATCAGTTTGCTTTGTCAGCACCTATCGGAAACACCTCCAGCTTGAACTTCCTGACCATTGCTCAGCCTCGTTGCGTTTTGAGGGCATTGCCTCCCAAGCGAAGGTGTATGGTGATGGCCTGTTGCTATATACCCATAAGGGGGGGTATCTGCCCTTTGAAATACCCTTGGGGAAGAAAACCTCGATCCTTGTTGCTGTGGTGGTGGACAGCCGCGAAGATGCAGCCATCCCTCCCTTTGGAGGGAGCTTAGACTACCTTACGTTTGGAGGAATCTATCGTGAGGCCAGCATTAGTATGCACCAAGAGCAGAGGGTGCTCTCAGTGCAGGTTGAAAGCCAGAAGCCTGAAGAGGTCCGCTTTCGGGCAAAGACCCTCTTGGCACGTGGGTTGACCTATACTGCCCGTATCCTGGACGGGACAAAGGAGCTTTACCGTGTGGAGGATCTGCTTCTGCATGACGATTTTTCATCAGAGTGCACCTCCCTGTCCCTGCAAAGGTGGTCTTTAGAGAATCCCAAGCTCTATACCTTTGAACTTGCCTTGGAGAATGGCGAGACGAAGCGTGTGCGTTTTGGATCGCGATCAGCTCGTTTTACCAAGGATGGGTTCTTCCTCAACGGAAGGAAACGCAAGCTCATCGGCTTGAACCGTCACCAGAGCTATCCCTATGTGGGCTATGCAATGCCAGAAAGCGGACAACGCGAGGATGCCCTGCGCCTTAAGGAGCTAGGTGTCGATCTTGTGCGTACCAGCCACTATCCACAGCATCCCGCCTTCTTGGATGCATGTGATGAGCTGGGAATTCTGGTCTTTGAAGAGATACCAGGTTGGCAACACCTTTCCGAACAGGAAGAGTGGCGCCAACTCTGCGTGGACAATGTCGAAGGCATGATCGAGCGTGATTTCAACCATCCTTCGATTATCCTGTGGGGGGTGCGCATCAACGAGTCAGCCGATGATGATGAGCTCTATGCCGCTACCAATACCCTTGCAAGAAAACTCGATCCGAACAGACAGACCGGGGGGGTAAGAAACTTTGCAAAGAGTTCCTTCCTCGAGGATGTCTACACCTACAATGATTTCTCCCATGATGGAAATACTGCCGGCCTGGCGAAGAAGGAAACAATCTGCAGTGGCGAGTTTCCCTACATGGTGACCGAGTTTTGTGGGCATATGTTCCCCACCAAGCGCTATGACAATCCCATACAGCGAAAGGAACATGCCCTGAGGCATTATCGCACCCTTGATGCGATGTTTGGCTCCGATGGTATCAGTGGGGCCATAGGGTGGTGCATGAACGACTACAACACCCATAGCAACTTCGGAAGCGGCAACCAGGTCTGTTACCATGGTGTCTGTGACCAGGGAAGGGCCGCCAAACTGGCAGCCTATGCCTATATGAGCCAGAAGGAGAGAGAGCCTGTGATGGCCCTCTCCTCTGCCCCTGACAACGGGGATTTTCCCAAGGCAAGCATAGGGGCCCTGCTTGTTGCCACCAACTGTGATAGCGTGCGCGTCTTTTTCCAGGACGAGGAGGTGGGGACCTACTATCCCGACAGGAAGAGCTTCCCACACCTTCCCCATCCCCCGGTATTGCTCACTGATTTGATAGGAAAGCGCCTTGAGAAGGAAACCTATCTCTCCAAGCGTGATAGGGGCAGACTCAGGGTCTTGCTCAACAAGGTAGGAGAGCAGGGGCTCTCTCTTACCCCCCTGGACAAGATACGTATGATTTGGTTTCTTCTGCGCTACCGCCTCAAGTATGAAGATGGGGTGGCCCTGTTTGCCAAGTATGTGGGCAACTGGGGTTCTGCTGCGTCACGGTGGCGCTTTGAAGGCCTGGTAGACGATGAGGTAGTCTGTATCGAGTCCTATGGGGAACACAAGCAACCCTACCTGGAAGTTGAAACCCGCTCAACTACCATACCCCTTGGTGATACCTACTCGATGGTCTCTCTCAATGTCTCTGTACGAAAAAAGGGAATGAGTATGCCTCTTAGCTATGCCCACGAACCCTTTACCGTCTCAGTGGAAGGTCCCCTCAAGCTGGTTTCCCCCGCCTTATCGGTATGTGAAGGGGGGACTGCAGTAGTCTATGTGCGTACCATAGGGGAAAAGGGTAAGGCAAAGGTTACCATTTCCAGCTACATGGGTGACAAAACCATCGGTTTTACAGTAGTCTAGGGTATGTTTACCCTGTACATTGACGCTGATTCGTGTCCCAAGAACCTTCGTACCATTCTACTCAGGTGCATTGTCAAGAATGACTATGCAGCATTCTTTGTAGCCGACCGGCCTTTGAAGGATGTGCAGACTGCCTATGAGCAACATACCGCCAAGCTGAGATCTGAGGCTGGACAACGGGGTATAGAGGATCTCCGCTCCATCACGAGCAAGATAGAGAATATTGTGGTGGAAGCAGACATGGACAGCGCCGACAACTGGATAGTCGATAATGCCACGCTTCCTTGTCTGGCGGTTACCCATGACATTCCCCTCGCGGCGCGCCTGGTTGAGAAGGACATTCCCACCATTGATGACCGCGGTGGTGTGTTTACCAAGGAGAGCATGGCCCAAAGGCTCTCCCTACGAAACACCATGAAGGAGTTTCGAGAAATGGGCATTTTTAGTGAAAAGCACAAACCCATGGGACCAAAAGAGACCAAGGCATTTTCCGATTCCCTCAATACCATGCTTCACAAACTTACCGTGAAGCAATAGCAATACCTTTGCTTCTTGTAGTGTAATGCGAAAAAAAGCCATACTACTCTACAGAAATGAAGAAGACCGAAGGTTCCTGCTCGGCAAGACAGAGAGGTTGCCTTGGTTAATCTCTGAGACTCACCCTGTGTCGAAGTCAACCAGAACAGAGGATTGCCATATCCTGATAAGTAGGACAGAGAACCTTCCCTCCCTGCTCAGCCTGAAGAAGGTGATGCTTTCCTATAAGGATATCCCCCTGTTGGTATTTTCCCCCATAACCCAGTTTTCCGTGCTCAGGATGATGGACAGCACCACGTGCAAGGTAGTGGAGGAGAGCATCGATATGCAAGGTCTTGGTGATGCGATTAAAACCCTTATCACAGTCAACCCAAACCAGTGCAAAGAGGAGCCCTCCTGTTCCCTCACCCTCAGGGAGAGACAGGTCATCGCCCTGATCCTCAGTGGGGAAGAGAACAAGGAGATAGCTGCCAAGATGGGTATCAAGCTATCGACAGTCTATGCTCACAAGAAGAACCTGTTTCTGAAGACAGGGATGCATACTACCAGCCAGCTGGTTGTATGGGCACTGCTGAGGGAGTTTGCGCCCTAGGCCAGGATAGTATTCTCTTTTCGGATGGAAAGGAATACTTGGCAGCATACTGTCTCAATTCCTTGGCTGCACGATACACGTCCGGTTGATTTACCAGAGCCGAAACCACCGCAAACCCTTGCATGCAATAGGGTTCACACAATGGAATAGTCTCCTTGTTCATGCCACCGATGGTCACAATCGGCAGATTCACTGCTTTGCGTATTGCTGCCAATGTTTGTAGGGAAACATACGAAGCATCCTGTTTGGTCTGGGTGACAAACATGGCCCCAACCCCTAGATAGTCCGCTCCATCAGCCTGTGCTCTGATAGCCTGAGCCACACTGGTCACCGAGACACCCAACAAGCGCTGAGGACCCAGCATGGCACGGGCAACGGATGCGGACATGTCATCCTGTCCGATATGCACCCCACAAGCATTCACCCCGATAGCAACGTCTAGGCGATCATTGATTACCAGAGGGACGTTATACGTATCACAGAGACTCTTGACCCTCTTCCCCAAACTGATGAATGCATCGGTTTCCAGGTGTTTTTCCCGCAATTGCACCAGCGTAACACCACCGCAAAGAGCCTGTTCTATACACGCTTCTAAGGTCTTGGTTCTCATAAGTGTCCGATCGGTTACCATATATAGGGTATAATCAACCTTACGCATGCTTTTGTATCCTCCTTATGAGGGCGCTGCTCCCACCGACAATCAGAAAGATGAGCAAGGAATTGCTTATATCAAAGGTGAAGGTTTGCATCAGGAAGTACAGCCCCATTCCAGTTGCCCAAAGTACCATGTTGGTCCAGTCCCAGTGTTTTGTTTGGGCCGGGGACCTGTGGAGGATGAAATAGTCAACAAACAATAGTGCATACAGGGGAGAGAAGATGGCTCCAATGAGATACAGGAACGGTTCAATGTTTTCCATCGGCAGCAGAAGGGCGATGAGCAGGCTGATGAACGTACATAGTAGGGAAAGCAACTTCCCCTGCCTCAACGGCCAGATATTCATGAAACTGTCACTCGCTGAATATGCATCTAGGTAGGTGGTGGTTACTGTCGAAAAGAATACAATGAAAAGGGCCGCCAACCCAAACCCTGAAATTGTCAGCATCAGTGCAATATCAGAACTCCCGGAAACAAGGGATAACCCCAGCCCCAATGCAAACATACAGCTCCCTACAACCGAATAGCCAATAGCACTCCACAAAGGGCCGCTTCCCTTCTGCCTGGCCTGTTGGGTGTAATCCCCTATCAAGGGAAGCCAGGAGAGACACATGGCAATATTCAATTCCACCCCTTGCCAAAAGGTAATCGCCGGCCAACCCCCTTTTACAGTATGGGTGGGAAGGTTGCCTATCAGATGATAGCCCATCACTAGGCTTAACAGCAGCAACAGGATCACCACCAGAGCGTTGAGGCCTGCATGCTGGCGTGCTATGAACATCAGCCAAAGGGAAATGCAAAGAGCAATTCCTATCATCCAAAGAATGGGATTGCTATACCCATAGAGCGATACGGTAATCTGATCAAATATACGGGCCCCCTGTAGCATCATGATGGACGTCCATCCGATCAGTTGCAGGATATTGAAAAAAGAAAATACATACGAGCCATGGAGCCCAAAGGAGTAACGGGTTGATTCCATGGCCGGAACTCTCAGGGAAGCGCTCATGACAGCAGCAAGATAAAGCAGGATTCCTCCGATTACATGCCCGATGACGATGGCTTTCAGCCCGGATGAGAACCCCAGCGAGGCAAGTGCACTTCCAGAAAGTATCTCGGCTACAGAAATTGCCGCTCCTGCCCAAATCAGGAACAAGGAGAGACTCGAGAATCCCTTGGGTTTGGTATTATCTGACATGAAGTTTCCCCCTTTGCATCAGCAAATCACCATCAAGGGTGCTGAAGCAGTCAAACAAGGCGGTATGGAACCTTCCCAAACCTGAGTGTATGCTTGCCAGTTCGCCAGAGATGCCCATACAAAGAAGAGCCGTAACGGTAGCCGGGAAATAGTCATCGGTTACTGCGCAGCAGGTCCCGACCATCGCAGTACTCATGCATCCTGTTCCCGTAATTCTGGTTAGGGCAGGATGTCCGTTTTCGATGGTTGCAATTGAGGTCCCATCCGAGACAATGTCAGTCTTTCCTGTAATGGCAATGATGCATCCGAGTTTCCTGCCCAGATTGCAGGCTAGCTCCATGCTCTGTGCTATCTGCTCCTCACAATCTCCAACAGCTGCATCCACACCCGACGTAAAGCTGCCCAAGTGTGCAACGCTTTGAATCTCCGAGAGGTTCCCGCGGATTACAGTAGGGACAATAGTTGAGATCAAGCTTTGCACTGCATCTGTCCTATAGGTGGAAGCCCCCGATCCTACAGGGTCAAGGACAATGGGGATGCCACATTCACGGGCGTAACGAGAAGCTCTTTGCATGGAAGAAAGTGTACAATCATTAAGTGTTCCAATATTGATGACCAGAGCATTGCTCAGTCGTACAATCTCATAAAGCTCCTCCTGTGCATCGGCCATTATCGGGGAACCCCCCAATGCAAGCACGACATTTGCACAGTCCTGTACCGTGACATAATTGGTTATCTGGTGGATAATTGGTTTTTGCTCCCGAATGGTCTCCAGTATCTTCTTGCTGCTTGTATATATGTGTTGCTTGTCCATTTCAGTTCTCCTTTATTGGGGTAATCCGTTTTTGTACAGGTCATAGAAGTGATGTGTGGGCCCACACCCGTTTCCCAAGGGCAATGCGTGCTCAATGGCCATGGTCACATAGGTTTTTGCTGCTTTTACCGCTTGGTCGATAGGCTTGCCCAATGCGAGGTTCGCAGCAATTGCCGATGAAAAGGTACACCCTGTTCCGTGCGTATTTTTGGTGTCTATTCGTTTTGAGGTATACTTTAGCACCTGTTTTCCATCAAAGAGAATGTCTGTTGCATCCTCGGAGCGATGGCCACCCTTGACCAGCACATAGCGTGGTCCATACCCATGGATTCTTCGTGCTGCCTCTTCCATGTCCGCTAGTGTTGTTATGCTCATTCCTGTAAGGATTTCGGCTTCGGGAATGTTGGGAGTCACCACATCTGCTAAGGGAAATACCAGTTCGACCAACGTCTGTGCCAATTGGGAATCCATCAGGGCAAATCCATTTTTTGCAACCATGACCGGATCCAAAACAATGTTCCGTGGGCTCCACCTCTTCAGTTCCAGAGCAAGAATTTCCATTGCTTGTCGCGAAGGAACCATGCCGATTTTAACCGCATCAACACGGATATCCTCAAATACTGCTTGTATCTGGTCAGCTATCATAGCTGGGGAAATGTGTTCTGCCCCTATCACTCTTGTAGTGTTCTCTGCGACTACAGAGAGAATGACACTCATCCCGTATACGCCATGGGCTGCAAAAGTCTTCAAGTCTGCCTGGATGCCGGCGCCCCCGCTGCAATCCGAGCCTGCGATGGTAAGTACATGTTTCATCTCAAATCCTCCTCATATGTATCACTTGCTGGAAAGGACAAGTACTATCAATGATTCGGCTTGATATGTGCTTCCCTACGCCAGTATTAACTG
>DMAO01000150.1 GCA_003446545.1 Sphaerochaeta sp. | reverse complement strand
AAGCTCATCCCCTTGCTTGAAGAGCACAAGATCCCCTATTACGGGCCGTTCTCCTCTATGGATGATGCCACTCTCAAAAGCTATACATCCGCAGCCCAGAAGGCCAAGGACCTTCCAGACCTTCCACAAGTAGTGCTTCTCTCACCAGGATGTGCTTCCTTTGAAATGTTCAAAAATGAGTTTGACCGGGGAAACCAGTTCAAGAACTTGGTAGGACTCCTTCTAGAGGCATAGGGCTATTACTCATACTTCCCTGTCGCGGAAAAACCGTACNNGCGCTTTATCTCACCTTGCTTTCCCAGCACTCGCTCGGTAATGGAATCATGGTAATGCTTTTGCTACTCTCGCTTCGTTGGGGAATGAAGGGCTTCCTCTCATATGACGAAGGTTCCCAGAGGGGGGAATCCATTGAATTCAACTGATGAATAGCTACTGGTATAGGCTCCTGTGGACAACCAATACAAACGGTCTCCAACTGCAAGACTTAAGGGCAGCTCGTACATATACTCCTCGTACATCGTATCCATACTGTCGCAGGAGGGACCGGCAAGTATAACTCGTTCCGCAGGTCCAGTGCGTTCACACACTATGGGATACTTGATCGCCTCTCCGAGTGTTTCCATCAACCCCCCGAACTTGCCACAATCCTGATATATCCAGCGCTCCAAGGCAGTGCGGGATTTACGGGAGATCAGCACGATTTCCGAAACCAGTACACCGCTGTCGCCTACGAGGGATCGGCCCGGTTCTATGATGATCTGTGGCAGGTCATCCCCATAGTCCTCTTGGAGGTAACGCAGTATTTCCTGGGCATATACATCGACAGAGTGGGTTCGCTCTTGGTAGACGGCAGGGAATCCACCTCCCATGTTGATGCACTTCAGTTCAAGGTCTTCATTCTCCTTGAGCCAGGAGAACAAGTAGCTAACCTTTGAGAGCGCTGTATCCCAGGCTGTGATATCGCGTTGTTGCGACCCCACATGAAACGAAAGCCCATAGGGTTCCAACCCCAGCTTTCGGGCCAGCACCAGTAAATCGCCTGCAAGGTCAGGGTTACAACCGAATTTACGTGACAGAGGCCAATCTGCAGTCAGTCCACCTTCTGCCATCAGCCGCACCATGACCTTGGACCCAGGTGCTGCCATCGCAATGTTCCTGAGATCAAGTTCGCTGTCGGTCACAAACAGACGGATACCCGCCTGATAGAATTCCTTGATATGCTCAAACTTTTTTATCGTATTACCACAGCTCATACGCTTTGCACTTACCCCCAGTTCCTGGAGACGGCGCAGTTCATAGACGGAAGCAACGTCGAAATTTGAGCCCAAACGGGCAAGCAGTGAGATAACTTCTGAAGCCGGGTTGGCTTTCACCGCATAATAGATGCTGGCGAAGGGCAGGTTCTTTTCAAGTTCATGGTACTTTTCCTCAATCACTTCGGAAAGAATCACTTGGAAAGGGGTCTCCTTCGTACGGGAGAAGTCCAGCACCCGTTGCCACCGCTGGGCAGTCAAGTTGTCATTTTTATCGATATTCATAGAGGGACTATGGGGATATTTGTATTTCTCTGTCAACTGGTTGTACTAAGATATGCGAGAACTATGCGGAATTTCTTCCATACAAGCAGAATCTTTTCACAAACCGACAATGACTTGATTTCTTCTGATGTCTTTAGCTCTGCCCAACACGATGTAGGCTATGGCTTGGTCAGTATGGCTGGTAACCCATTCTGAACCTGCTGAGTTCTGAAGATCCCGATTCTCACTTCAAATCCAATCACATTTTCCGCATACCTCCCCATTCTACTCTACTGCATATACAAATCTTCAGGTACAGCCTACGCTTGGACCCCTTCCAGAGGTTTAGCCTTTCGGTTCATCCTGTAGCGGAAGTGTTCCATCAACGAATAGGTTTTCCATTGGAAGAAATGCAAGACATAGTCGGTGGTCGGTGTACGATACCAGCTCTGCCCCCCAAAGGAGAGTTTGAACAGCTCCAGGCTGGCAAGATGCTCTCCCCTGCCCTTCGGGCCAGGAATGCCATGCATGTCATAGAACCGGCAACCATATTCACAAGCCATTCGAATTGCATAGTCCTGCAGGACATAGGAACACGAGATACCATCCTGACGCAGCGTTGCTCCATAGAGATATACTGCCTCAGAACCCGTCATCAACAGTATCATCCCGCCAACAATGACGGCTCCTTCCTTGGCTAGGATAAGCTTGCATGCAACATCCCCATGTACCTTACCGTCGAGAGAGAGCAAGCCCATCAGATATTTTTCTGATCTCGGGGAAAATCCGTCCCGATGGGCAGTTTCGAGGTACGTCTCATACCAACGTTTGAAAGGAGAAGCCTGCCCATTCCACAAAGACACCTTATACAGCAACGTGCTTTTTCGAAGAGCACGCTTGGCACGGTCACGGTAGCCAAGTGTCACCGCATTATATCCCCATTGTAAGGCTATTCGTACTGTTCCATCGGGCTGTACACTCTCTTTTGCCGTACGGAATCGCCCCCCAGTAAGGTACACTACATTCGGGTCGTTCACCTCATCCCACGGAAGGTCATACCGTAGGGAAAACACACTTCTGGGCAAATATTTTTTCAGTTCCTTTGAAAGGGTTACTATAAAATCGGATACGGAATGCAAGGGATTGTTAAACACATCTGGTCCGAAGGGTATATAAGCAATGCAAGAGAACAGAAACAGACGTTTCACCAACACGAGTACATACGAGGTCCACCCATCCACCTCTATAGTGAAGGCGTAAGGTTCCCATCCTGAGCCGTGCTTTACGGCAGCCCAGTAACTGCTCTGCAAAGGGGAGTTAGTGCAAGGCATTTTCTTGTAATCCATCGGAATCAGTTTCATAGTTTCTCCATCCTACCATGACTTGCAAACAAAAAGGGGCCATTTGGCCCCTATCTTTAACGCTTTTTCCAGTTTGGAATCAGCCTACAGGACCGTTAAGATATTTTTTTGAAGTTAGGCTCTTGCCTTCAGCCCCGATTGCTTTTCCATCGACCTTTACTATGCCATCTTCTGCAACTATTGGCATTGCAAAAAAATGATCAGCTTTCACATAGGAGAGTGCTTCTTGTGGGGTCTCAAACCCTTCTGGTTGCAGGATGGTACCAACCTCAAACTGTGGAGCGAAGATCACTTCACACGTAGTATGTTCCTCTGCCTCTGGATCGCTGGCAGCGAGCAGCATCCCACGGCTTTTCACGCCACGAAAATTTGCCGGCTTGAGGTTGCTGACCAACACTATGTTCTGACCCTGCAGTTCTTCAGCGCTGTAGAAAGGAACTATGGAACTGACGATGGTACGGCTCTCCTCTTCCTTACAATCGAGGGTGAGAATGTACAGCTTGTCCCCCTTGGGGTGCTTCTCCACATCGGTTATGCGGGCAACCTTAAGGATGACCCTCTGGTTGAACTGTTCTGAGATGCTCTGCTGTGTTTCTTTGGTATCCATTTTTTTCTCCGGTACGTTGGTACGCTTATTTTTTGAAGCTGCCTGCTCCTTCTCTGCCCGCTCTTCCTGCGAACCAGCAAAACGGGTACGCAAATCTGCTATCAGGCTGTCTTCGAGTTTGCTGAAAAGAAGGGATGTCTCCCCTACTTCCTCAACTCCGCTGAAGGAGCCCAAATCACTCCAACGTGACCCCTCGCTTCCAAGGAAGGAAAGGATTTTTATACTCGTACTGGGCATATACGGCTCTATCATGATGCCAAGATCTCGAATGAGATAGACTAGGGTCCTCAACAAGGATGCTGCCTTCTCAGGGTTCTCGGTTCTCATCTTCCAAGGCTCTCCATCCTGGAAAGCCTTGTTTCCGACAGAGGAAAGGGCGATGATCTGCCTGAGGGCATCACGCTCTTCAGCACGTTCCAAATATGCATCAATAGCCTTTTCCTTTTCCAAGATTTGTTCTTTAAGGGTTTCGTCGATCTCTGCTTGAGAGAGCTTTCCATCATAGAATCTTCTGATGAAGGTAAGGGTACGGTTAACCAGGTTGGAGAGGTTCCCAATAAGCTCACCGTTAATTTTCTCTTGGAAATCTGCCCAGGTAAAGGTGACATCACTCTTTTCAGGACGATTATAGAACATATAGAAACGCCAGGCATCGACAGGGATGCCGGTATCCTGCACATCATTTCCAAATATCCCTATGCCCAGGCTCTTGCTGAACTTACCTCCCTCATAGTTAAGGTATTCGGTGCTGCTCATATGATGGAGCATGGTCCACTTGTCCCCAGTAGCCAGCTGGCATGAGGGGAAGATTACCGTATGGAAGGGAATATTGTCCTTGCCGATAAATTGGAAGAGTTCTGTATTTTCTGGCTCGTGCCACCACCGCTCCCAATCAGGGGTTCCTTTGGCGGTTATGGAGACATACCCGATAGGTGCATCGAACCAGACATAAAATACCTTGTTCTCATAACCGGGCTTCGGTACGGGAATGCCCCATTTCAAGTCCCGAGTGATGCAGCGTTCCTTCAGGCCGTCCCTTATCCAGGACTTGGTGACCTGAATGGCATTGTTTGCCCAGAAACCCTCCACACTAGCCTCCTGCATCCAGGCTTCCAACAGGGGAAGTGCCTTAGGGAGATCAATATAGAGATGGCGGGTCTTCCTGACAACAGGCTTTGTCCCACATACACCACAGTGGCTGTCTAACAGTTCTATCGGGTCGAGAAGGGTCTGACATGCATCGCACTGGTCCCCACGCGCACCGGTGCTTCCACAATGGGGGCAGGTGCCTACAACGAAGCGGTCAGCAAGAAAGCGTTCACAGTTGGGGCAGTACAGCTGTTCGTTCTCATGCTCGTTGATATATCCAGCAGCATCGACCTTGGCAAAAATCTCCTGCACAATGCGAGTCTGTTCAGCAGTGCTTGTCCTGCCAAAATGATCGAACTTGATATCAAACCACTGATAAATCTCTCTGTGGATCGCATTAAAATGATCACAAAGCTCTTGGGGTGTAACCCCTTCCTTGAGGGCCTTGGTCTCAGTGGCAGTCCCATACTCATCAGTGCCGCAGATGTAGAGGGTCTCATACCCCTTGGAGCGACAGAACCGGGCAAAAACGTCGGCTGAAAGCACTTGTGTGAGATTGCCAAGATGCGGAATGTTGTTTACATACGGCAAAGCGGATGTTACGAGTCTCTTTTTCATAAGCCACATAATAGACCGCTTACAACATAATTTCAATGCCAAACCATGCATTAGAATCCATATTCTGACCTTGACGATACCTCTTGGAGTAAGTACATTATAGATGTGTCTATCCGACACATCAAGGAGAAATCATGGATACCATGCAGCAGCCACAGAGGCCTGCACGAAAAACGAACAATATCAGCCCTAAGCTGGTTATTTGGATTATCGTTGCCATCGTGTTGGTCATGCTGGTTCTCAGCAGCTTTTTTGTTGTTGACCAGACCGAACAAGCGGTTGTACTTCGCTTCGGCAAGTTTAGCCGTACCGTAGGACCTGGACTTCAGACTAAGATTCCCCTGGGAATTGAAGCTAGTTACAATGTGCCAACCCAAGTAGTCCAGACAATGACATTCGGCTATCGATCAAGTCCCTCCAAGGGCTCCTTGTTTGCAGGCTCCGACTATTCAAGTGAATCTGTCATGCTCACAGGTGATCTCAACATAATCGATGTCGAGTGGATCGTGCAGTACAAGATTGAAGATCCTGTAAAGTGGATGTTCAATGTCGAGTCAAGGGAGACGACCATCAGGGATATCAGCCAAAGCGTCATGAATAAGCTAGTGGGTGACCTTCCCATCCTTTCGGTCATGACAAGTGAACGAACAAAGATAGAGGTTGAAGCCCAGGAAGAGATGCAGAAGGTATTTGACAACTATCCCCTTGGGGTAAGGGTTGTGACAGTCAAGCTGCAGAACATCGTTCCACCAGTAGGGGCTGTGCAGGATGCTTTTGAAGATGTCAACAAGGCAATTCAGGACATGAACCGCCTCATTAACGAAGGAAAACAGAACTACAACAAGATCATCCCTTCAGCAAAGGGTGAAGCGAACAAGGTTATCCAGGTTGCCCAAGGATATGCGGCAGAACGCGTAAACCAGGCAGAAGGTGATGTTGCACGTTTTAACAGTGTCCTTGAAGTATACAAGCAGAACGAGGAGATTACCCGTACAAGACTCTATATAGAGACCATGGAAGCGATCATCAATCCTGTCGAAGGTGGCTCTGTCACCTTGGTGGACAAGAACCTTTCCAACTTCCTGCCTATCCAGATGCTTGGGGGTGAAAAATGAAAACCAATAAAAAACTAATAACAACACTGGTGATAGTGGCAGTCTTTCTTGTCGTCTTTATCCTGCTCGGACCTTTCTACATCCTGTATGAAGGCCAGCAGTCAGTAGTCACCCGCTTTGGTAAGATAGTCAATACCGAAAAGGATGCAGGGTTGAAGTTCAAGATGCCCCTTGTTGACAACGTAGTGATATACCCGAATAAGATCATCTCCTGGGATGGGGCTGCACAGCGCATACCTACCAAAGAGAACCAGTTCATCTGGGTTGACACCACTGCCCGTTGGAAGATTGCAGACCCAGCCAAATACTATGAGACCGTTAATACGGTCAGCAATGGCCTGTCCAGGTTGAATGATGTGCTTGACTCCTCAATCAGAACCATCATCAGTGAGAACTTCCTCAATGAGTCGGTCAGGAATTCAAACAAGATCAACAACATCAAGGTAGAGGAACAGGTGCAGGCACTTGACAGTCCTGAGGATGCGGAGACCTTGCGTAACCTGACGGTTACCTATATGAAGCAGGAGACTATCAACATCGGTCGTGATGGCTTGAGCAAGATGATGTTCGACCAGGCCAAGAAGTTCACCGATGCCTTTGGTATCGAGCTCATTGATATCGTCGTCAGGCAGATTCGCTATAGTGATGACCTCACAGAGAGCGTCTACCAGAGGATGATCAAGGAAAGGAACCAGATTGCAGAGGCCTACCGCTCCTACGGTCGTGGTCAGCTTGCCCAGTGGCAAGGTAAGACCGAGAACGAGGAAAAGGTAATTCTCTCTGAGGCATATGCCAAAAGTGAGACCATCAAGGGTATTGCCGATGCTAAGGCTGCGACCATCTATGCAAAATCCTATGAGACAGACCCTGAATTCTTCGACCTGTGGAGAACCCTGGAATCCTATAAGAAAACCATTCCTTCCCTGGATAAGATACTCAGTACTGACATGCAGTACTTCAATCGAATCTACGGTGAGACTCTGGGCAAGTAAAACATTAAATTTCTTGAAAGGAAGGGATTATCCAATAGTCCCTTCCTTTTTTTTGCGCTCTTTGCTAGACTCAAAGCATGCATAAAAAATACCTCATTGCCTTTGACTTTGACGGCACCCTCTATCCTCTTAACCCCTATGACAGCGAGCAGAGGCTCGTCCTTTCCACAGCCAGGGGACGTGGTCACCTCAATCAGGTCCGTGCCAAACGCATGGTTCTGAAGGACAGACAAGGGAAAATGGGCCTTGGGGAGTTTAACCGACGTTACCATGACCTGCTGAGTGGTTGTACGCCCTTCCAGATAGAAGAGGTGGCTAAAGAACTCTTCTCCCTGGTGGATCCCAAACAATTTGCCTTGCTCAAGGAGCTCTTTAGCATAGCAGACCTTGCCATCCTCAGTTGTGGTACAGAAAATATCATCCACGCCTTTCTTTCCCTGCATGCAATAGACCATCACTTCTTCCAAGTCAGTGGGAAAAGCCTGCATTTCAACAAGGGGTCAAAACCAGATATGGTTTGCACCATAGGTAATCCTGAAGAAAAGCGTGCCGCATTTGCCAATCTCAAGAAAAACTATGCCCATACAATTGCAATAGGTGACGGACCTACAGACATTCCTATGCTAGAGGAGGCTGACCTAGGCCTCATTATTGATTGGAGTGGAGAAGGAGCAAAATATCCCTTCGATACCTATTCTGACTTATATTCCGCCTTGGAGCGCTGCCTCACGTATTGCGAAAAGGCTGAAGAGGCATGACGGACCACCACCTTCCAGGAAAGAAGACAAAGTCCGGTTGCCACCAAAAGAGAGAGACCAATACCAATCACAGGTGATGAGAAAAGGATTATCGGGGCAAGGAGGGCAAGGCCTTCCACAATGACCACGCCCAAGGATGAGAGCATACCCAGCAACCCATTCATATTGCTCTTCATGGCCTGCTGGGGAATACTCCAGTTGAGCATGGGCCGTTTGTAGTCTATGGCAAGTCCAAAGGCTGCAATGCTGAACAACGCCAACACTGTCAAAGGCACCATCCAAAGAAGATGGACTAAAGAGAGGCTGAAGAACAGCAGGGCAATGACAAGGTATACCAAGTCCGCTACCCCAACCAGCAAGAGGTGCAAAACCAGCTTTGCCTTGACGAATTCACTTGGTTTGAGAGGAAGGACCTTATCAAGGGCAAATTGTGGACCTTGACGGCTTACACTGGTGCTACTGAGCATGGAGATGCTGGAAACAAGAAGTATGGCAAGGACAAGGCCATACGGGAGATAGGGTGAAGAGGCTACGTGCGTAGCCACGCCCTGTATCTCACCCAACACCCCGGTGAGGGCATACACACCAAGCAAGATCAAAGGTATCAGCAACTCCCCCACTATCTCTATCATAAAGACCGACTGACTTTTGATAACCTCAAGCTCACGGCCTATGAGTGTCCTCGTTTGGCTCAACGCCCTGTATGAGCCTCGTTTCCCGTGTCTGCCTTTTTTTCGTGTCACACTTTGGGACGAGGCAACCAACGAAAGGGAGTGCCCATACCCTCTGCCAACGATTAGACAGGTCAGTGAAGAGAACACCAGCAGCAACAGGACCTGCAGGGCAAACGCAGTCCAAGACCACAGCATGCCTGCCTGCNNCCACAAAGAAAGGGAATACCGCAGTAAGGGTCTTGAAGGTGGTTCCTACTGATAGCATCATCGACTGGTAATCAACCAGGAAGGGGGAACCCTCTTCCATATTCCTGCTGAAGGCTGTGATCATAACCAGGGAGAAACCCAATACTACCACAAAGGAAAACAGCTGTTCAAACATCCTGAAGCGTCTTCCCTTAGAGAGCCTAACCAGGGCGGTAGTAACAGACAGGGCTAAAGAGAGGGGCAGCAGAGGTCCCAATACTAGGAGTGCAAGGCTTCCT
>DMAO01000152.1 GCA_003446545.1 Sphaerochaeta sp. | reverse complement strand
CTCTCGCTTCGTTGGGGAATCAATGCACACAAACTTTGTGGCATACTTCGTTTCCGGAGCATCTTTCCAATCTCATAAATGCCTAGTATTTTTTCTTTATTGGTTAACATTTGTATAGTATTCGGCAGATGTTTTAATAACTCAAGTTGCAATAACTATACTCTGCAAAAAGAGCTTATTTTACTAGTGCAGGGAAATCCCATTGATAAAAATTACTATTTAGTCGCTTTCATCCCACGATTAAAAATCGTGGGCTTTTCGCTCCCTTTCGTAAACAAAAGGAGATAAGAAATGCCTTTGTCTTGAAACAACTTGCGCATTTGTATAGAATATTCAGACATATGTGTATTTCACGGCTGTCCCATACTCATGCAGCCATTTAAATATCAGGAGATTCATGTCAGATTTAACAAACTTTGCGGAACTCGGACTGTCCGCACAAACTATTTTTGCGCTCAAAGCGAAAGGCTTTGAAGAGCCAACCAAGATTCAGTCAGCGTGCATTCCGCTCCTTCTCAAGGATCAGGTAGATGTAATCGGCCAAGCCCAGACAGGTACCGGAAAAACGGCAGCCTTCGGCCTTCCCATTCTAGAAATCGTAGACCCCTCAGCCTATCAGGTACAGGCACTCATTCTCGCACCAACGAGAGAGCTTGCCGTACAGGTATCTGAGGAGATCAACTCCCTCAAGGGAGACCGCCATCTTGAGATTGCCGCCGTATACGGTGGTGCATCCATGGAACTGCAGCTTCGCAAGCTTCGCAGGGGTGTCCATGTCGTGGTAGGAACTCCAGGACGTATTCTGGACCACCTCCGAAGAGGTTCCCTAAATCTTGAGAACCTCAAATTTGTCGTGCTTGATGAAGCTGACGAAATGCTCGATATGGGCTTTGTGGATGATATCGAGGAAGTTCTCAAGCAGACCCCTGAAAACAAGCGGATGCTCTGTTTTTCTGCCACCATGCCTGCCCCTATTCGCAGACTGGCCGAGCGATTCATGCACTCTCCACAAATGGTCAAGATAGAGCAGGATGCCATCACCGAAAGCCTGACCGACCAGCTCTACATAGAGTTACGCGAAGGGGACAAGTTTGAAGCCCTGACCAGAATCATCGATATGGAAGAGAGCTTTTATGGCCTGATCTTCTGCCGCACCAAGATGCAATGTGATGAGATCGGACGCAGGCTCTCAGAACGTGGCTATCAAGCTGAGCCTTTGCATGGGGATCTCTCACAGAAACAACGTGAGCTTATTCTCGCCAAGATGCGTGAGAAGACCATCAATATCGTGGTTGCCACTGATGTGGCAGCAAGAGGTATCGACATCCAGGACCTCACCCACGTCATCAACTTCTCCCTCCCTGAAGACCCTGAGGCATATATTCACCGCGTTGGACGTACAGGACGTGCAGGGAAGAAAGGTACAGCCATCACATTTGTTGCTACTCGTGAGTTCAAGCGCTTTACCTTTATCAAAAGGGCCTCAAAGTTTGAAATCCGTAGAGGTACTGTCCCTGATGCTCAGGACATCATCAACATCAAACGCGAAAGAATCCTCGCCACCCTTGCTAGCATTGCCGACAAGGATGTCAACTATGACCTGTTCATGCCCCTAGCCACCCAGATGCTGGAAGGCCATGAGCCAGAAGAGCTTGTTGCTGCATTGCTTGAGCACTTCTACAGTGATGAGCTTGATGTATCCAAGTACAGGTCCATCGGTGGAAACCAGCGTTCCCGTGACGATCGTGATGATCGTGGTGGTGGCGAACGTCGAGGCTTCTCAGAAAATGACGGGTTTACCAGACTCTTCATCGCTAAGGGACGCATGGATGGCTTGGACAAGAGACAGCTCATCGATTACCTCATGGAACAGGCAGGGGCCCAGGATAGGGATCTGCAAGATGTTTCAGTACGGGATAACTTCTCTTTTGTCTCTGCTCCAGTTGAAGTGGCAGAAAAGATCATACAGGTATTCTCCGACCGTGGTTCTGAGGGCAGACCTCTTGTAACCAGGGCCAAACCGGACAATCCCAATGGGAAGAACCTCTCAGGAAGAACCAGAGGCGACAGGTATGAAGATCGCCCCTACCGTGAGGGAAGACCCTCCCGAGGCGGTGGCGGTGGATATGATCGCCCTAGACGAAGAGACGGTGATGACTATCAGCCGTATGGTCGTGATTCACGCCCAAACGACAACGATCGTCCTGCCTATTCCGGTGATCGTGATCGCTACAGCTCACGACCCCGTCCTGCTGCAAAAAGCAGAAACTACCCGGCAAAGAAACGTTATAAGGACTAAGTCCCACTAGAACCCCCAACCATGCAAATGATTGGGGGTTTTCTTTGGGCTTAACCTCCTCCATTGATATGAAACGGGTTCCATTTTTGTTCTGAGCTATGGTATGATTGTTCGAGCAGTCCCCCAGTTAATATAGCACCTGCTCTGGTTGATGGGACACCTGTAGGAGCACCATGAAATTCGATGCCTTGGCTTTCGTTGGAAAGCACAGCAAAACTACCTTGGCTTGTATTGCCATCGCCACCATATTTTTTCTCTATCATGCAGTATCCCTTGAGCTTAGCGGAGATTACTCTGACCTTCTATATCAAACAGAGGACACCACAATCTTTGAAGGAGGAACTGCTCAAGCATCTCGTACAAACCTGGAAGCAACTATTGAGCCGCTCATCCTTGATACCCAGGTACTCAATGCCAGTGCCCACCTACGTGCAAGCACAGAAACCTCACCAGTCACAGATGTGAATGAGGGGGACTATCCGTACACTGCATCATACCTTGTCATGGTTGAAGCACAAGACCTCTATACTGCAGAGAACCTCACCTTGATCGAAAAGACCATGGGAGAACTGAGCTCTACCAAGGAGTTGAGTGACAGCACTTCTGTGCTGAACTTTGTCACCTTGGAAAAGCGGGGAACCCGCCTGATGAGTGTCCCTTTCGCCCCTAACCAAGGACGCTCACTCTGGACAGAAGAGGAGGCCGCACTGCTGAAGAGTCGGGTGGAGACAGATCCCATCATCAAGAACTATCTGGTAAGTGAAGATATGAAGAGTTTGCTGTTCTCCTTCCAGGCCTCTGCCTTTTCTGAAACGAGAGAGCTTGAGCTCGCTGCAATGCTAGGTGCCCTACACGAGGCAGGTATAAGGACCTATATCAATGGAAGCTCAGTGATCAGCAATCGCCTGATGCATTACCTGGGTCGTGACCTCAAGGCACTGCTTGGCCTGTGTGCCCTTGCAATATTGCTGGTCTACTACCTGAGCTTCAAGGCAAAGCGAAGCATGCTACTGCCCTTCTCCATGTCGGTCATTGGTATCATATGGACATTTGGCACCATGAAATTGCTCGGGTATTCTCTCACCGTGGTAAATATCGTCACCCCCTGTATGGTACTGAACCTTGGTTCCTCCTATGCAATCCATGTCATTGGGGAGTACTACACCGACTATACCAGTGGGGCTACCTCTATCGAATCGACGAAAAAGATACTACGTACCATTGCCTTTGCCTGCCTGACCACGGTAATAGGGTTTCTCAGCCTCCTTTTTTCCAAAACCCCTGCCCTCAGGGAATTTGGAATAGCTGTAGGGGTTGGAATCACCTTCTGTGCCATACTGTCGGCTACCTACCTGCCAGCATTGCTGACGCTCGTCTCCCCTCCCAAACCCATTCAGCTGGAAACCTACAGCAGTGGATATCTGGCACAGATCGTTGACTATGCAAGTAAGGTTGTCTTACGTCGTTGGCCCATATTTGTCCTGATCTGGCTGGTTGTAATAGCAGGATACTACTTCACTAAGGATCAGGTGCGCATCAATACCAACTACATGTCCTATCTTCCTGAGAAGGATCCTTTTGGTAAGGAATCCCGGCATTTTGCCGAGAAGATGGGAGGTGACGCCCCCTTCATCGTCACCATAACAGCCCCTGACGGGGAGAAGAATTTCTTTTTACAAAGTGAGAATCTATCCAAGGTATATGCGTATGAACAAGCTGTGCTTGATACGAGCGATGATGTCATCCAGATACTCTCCTTTGCCTCCTACGTAAGCTTTGCCAACTCAGTCTATAGTGGCGATGCTGGGATTCCTGCCTCATCAGGCTTACTTAACCTATTGAGCCGGATGGTAATCCTGATGAATAACCAGAGCAAGGCAGACATTGGGGCCATCCTCAACGAGGATGGGTCGGCTGTCACCCTCTTCGTACAGAATTATGATGCCCAGGATAGAGGCCTCATGACAGTGGCTAGCTCTGAGCGCATAGAGAAGGTCTTACAAGCACATCTCCCCTTGTTGCCCAACGGAACCAAGATACTTATCCGTGGGGAGCCCCACGCTTCCCTACGCTTCTCAAACCTGTTGCTGGCTGACCAAAAGAAGAGCACGTATATCAGTTTCGTCTTGGTTTTTCTTGTTGTTCTGGTAGCATTCCTATCGCTGTCACAAGCACTGTTCGCCCTAATCCCCATCCTTACAGGGGTAATGGCAAACTACATCTTCATGTACTTTTTCGGAATTCCCTTTGATATGATAACAGTGACCTTTGCATCCGTTGCGATAGGAGCTGGCATCGATGATGCCATCCACTTCCTGCTCAGGTACAAGAGCAACCTGCTCAAGGGAGACCTCCCCCTCATGCAGGTAGTGGGCATGACCATCAAGGAGACAGGGAGGCCCATCATCCTGACCACCCTTTCCATTATTGCAGGGATGCTGATGTTCCTCTTTGCCTCATACACTCCAGTGCGTTATTTTGGGAGTCTGATGAGTATTGCTCTTCTTAACTGTATGCTGTCCAGTATATTTGTGATGCCGTCTTATATCATCCTTACCGCCAAGGTACGAAACAGATTGGGAAGAAGACCCATGATCCGCATATGAGCGATCAGGTGCATACTCTCTGATGATTATACCGAATAGGGGTAGCCAACTGCCGCACCCTGCTAGGAAGAGTACATGCTAGGAGTATTCTTATATGTCGATGCTGGAAAAGGGCATTATGTCCCTGCCCTTGCTTTGGCTGAAAAACTGGAGCAACAGGGTCATCAAGCCATTGTTGATGATATGTTCTTGATATGCAACTCCCCTTTCTGGTCATCATACTGCAAGAAAGAGTGGCGTTTCATGCTCAGGCATCCACGCATTGAGGGAACCTATCATCGTCTCCATGATACCAAGGCAATGGCTGTCATCTTCCGATTTCTCGCTGTACATCTCCCCCTTAAGAGAGGTTTTCATGCTTGGTATCTGAAAACAAGACCAGATTTCATCATCTGCACCAACTTTCTGGGTGCAAATGTCATTACCCCTATCGTACAGAAGCTTGAGCTCCCTATACCTGTATTCGGCTATGCAGCCGATGTGTTCAACAATCCCACCGCAGGGTTCAACAAGAAGCTGGACCTTTTGTACATATCCACCTTTGTAGGTCGTGACCTGCTCCTGGCAAAGGGTCATGCCCCAGAACAGGTCAAGCTCTGTCCGTTTCCCCTGAAAAGCTCAATTGAAGACCTCCCAAAGCTTACAAGACAAGAAGCACGATCACGTCTTGGTCTCAACGACTCATTTACCATACTTCAGAATTTTGGAGGTGAGGGCATAGGCAATACTGAGTTTGTCTATGAGGTGGCTAGAATGGGGCTTCCCTGGCAAGTAGTTGTAGTAGGCAAGCTGACTCCATTTACAAAAATGAGGTTTACCTTCTTCCAAAAACAGTACCCAACCTTTTCTCTCCATACCCCAGGCTTCATACCAAATATTGGGGAGTATATCTACGCCTGTGATGTGCAGGTCGGCAAGGCAGGGGCAAATGCCCTGATGGAGAGCATGGCCCTCTCCCGTCCCTTCCTGGTGTCAGACCTGCTCTATGCTGCACGAGATACCACAACCTTCCTGGACAAGTATCGGGTTGGATGGAGCGAAAATAAGATAAAAAGCCAGATAGACATACTCAGAGCATATTCCCAAGACAAAAAGGAACAGAATGAGATGGAACAACGGTTTGCCTCGCTTCCCCTACGCTTCAGTAGTGAGGCTTTTGTCCATGACATTCTTGATGAAGTGACAAAATGGAAATCAAGGCATGGCAACAAGGACTGAAAAGTTTGGTATGGGTGCTTGTTGTTGCCAACTATTTCGCATATTCTACAGTCAACATGAAAATAGCACTCTTGTATGTGGATGCAGGCAAAGGTCATATCACCCCTGCCAAGGCACTCTCTGATGCCTTCGAAGACTTAGGACACGCTACAGTGGTTGATAACCTTTTGCTCAAGGTATGTAACTCTCCTGTTGCCAACTGGATTAGCAAACACTACTGGAGGATGCAACTCCATTTCCCACGTCTGGAAAAATTCGTTAACTCCAAAAGCGATTCTTTTACAAATGCCAAGCGTACTCGTTTTCTAGCAATACACTCCCATGCGCCAAAAGACTTCAAGCGTTGGTATGAAGATAACAAGCCTGATTGTATCGTTGTCACACACTTCCTCGGCGCTAATCTGATCAAGCCCATTGTTGACCACTTAGGCTTGAATATCCCTGTCTTCGAATACTCCGCTGATGTATTCTTTACGCCAAATCAAGCGATCAGTGGCAAACTGGACAAGCTCTATATCTGCACACAACTGGGTAAGGAGCTGACTATAGAGCAGGGGCAACCTGAAGAGACGATCTCCATCT
>DMAO01000153.1 GCA_003446545.1 Sphaerochaeta sp. | reverse complement strand
ATCCATTCTGCAGAACAAATTAAACACTATTTATGAAAATATGATAGAAGTATTCATTCCCCAACGAAGCGAGAGTAGCAAAAGCATTACCATGGGTCCATTACCGAGCGAGGGGAAAGCAAGGTGAGATTCCAGGGCTTGCCCTGGGGTATTGATACCTTTCATCGCTTCTTCCCTTCCAGCAAACTCTGTAGTTCTTGTGGAGCAATCAACCGGAATCTGGAACTAAGGGATCAGGTGTTGACATGTCGTATCTGCGGGGAAGTCCATGACCGGGACTTGAATGCAATCCGTAATATATTGAAAGAAGGGCTGAGACTGCTTGCAGGATAAGTCCTCCAGGAGGCAGGGCATTGCCTCCAGAAGGAGATCATGTAAGACGTGGACTGTCCACGCAGTGATTGTTGACCGGAAGAATCCCACGACTTTAGCTGTGGGGGTATGTCAATAGCGGTTAAATACGTCCTCTGCAAACCCAGGAAACCGTGTAAGGGTAAGCTCTGTCTTGTCATCGAGGACTACCGTTCCGGAGAAATACCCGAAAACCTGGTGCTGTATTGATTTTATCAGGAGTAAATTCGTTGTTGATGAACGATCTACTGCCGGTTCGAAGTCCAGGTTTAACCGGTCGTCGCTGGAGGTGATCTTCCAAGGGAGCAGGTAATCATCCTTGGGGATATGGAAGGTGACCTCTTCCAGCTTGTGTATCACGCCATTATAGAAAAGGGCATTTTCACTTGCCGGACTCCGGTCAGAAAACCCGTAGCCCAGGTTGAAGCCAAAGGGGATATTATCAAGTAAGCCAGAAGCTGAGCTCCAGTACCATCGGTTCTGGTAGGTCCATCGCCCACGTCCCCAGTCGAGGACTGCCCATGTCTCACCCAAGAGCAGGTTCTCCTTGTCCAGGCCTCGTCTGATGGATCCCTCTACCGGCATGCAGTTGACCTTCTCGTTGAGATAGAAGGCCTTTCGGTTTTCCTTCCAGCTGGTTGCTATATTGATGCTCTCCATCGTAGGCTTCTGGATAAGGGTAACCGCTACATCGAGGCCGACACTTCCATCAGGAAGCTCCATAGAAGGGCAGGCGAACATAAGGTGACGCTTATCCCCTTTCTTTATGAATGCAATGCGAAGATCCTTGTTCGCCCAAGAAATCTGGTTGTCCTCTGTTGAGGTTGGGCTCAGGCCCAGCCTTCCCAAAGAAAATACCTTGATGGCATCCCTTTGTGCACAGGCTTTTCTGGTGAAATCAATGTAGGAGATGGCAAAAAGTGCAGCATACCCGAGGTCACTGAAGGTGGCGGTGACAGCATAACCTTCTTCATGATTGACCAAGGCATAGTAGTCCCACCCCTTTATGGCAAGCTTCGATGCCTTGATGTCTTTGCGTGCGTAGTTCCATAGGGGTTTTCTTGCCCACCCCTCTTCGGTGATATGCCCTCTCTTATCCAAGAGGGCTCTGGCTTCTGTTATTTCATGTTGCATGCAAACCTCCTCAGGCAGAGTTTCTAGATACCCCACTCATCTACAGTATAGGTCCTTACCACAAACTTTGTGGGATTATTCTTTGTTAAGGTGAGGGTTTTTATTCCTTTTGCATGGTTTATCGAACCATATGACCCATAACTGGCACTTCGTCCTGTGTATAATGCAATGCCTTCCCAGACGCCATGAAAGTCATTGAGGTGGTCATGCCCACAGAAGGTCGCTACGGTAGTGCCCCCCTCGACCATAGTCTGAAACAGGCCGCTATTTTCCCAAGGGGTGTTTACAAACCTGTCATTCATCACACCAGTAGCCTGTCCACTCTCCCACAAGAGAGCGTATTCTGGGAGGGGAATATGGAAGAATGAATAGAGCGGAACCTCACCAAAGCCTTGGGCTACCCACCCATACCAGGCTATCTGGGAAGGGTAGATGTAGTCAGGACCCTTGCCGTCCTCATAGATACGGTGGTCATGGGAGTCCAGCATCATCAAAGCCTGCACTGCTTCTCCCTGATGGGTAAGGGCGATGGGGTAATCACTCTCCCCCAACACCCATGTTTCTCCTCGTGAAAAGAGGGCATGAGGGTACTCAGAGAGCATATTCCCCAAGGTGACACGATTCTGGCGATAGTGCCCGTCATGGTTGCCGAAGGCAAACGCCCAATAGCGTTGGTGGTCCTCCATGAAGAGGGCGAACTCCTTGAGCAACTGGGCTCCATTGAAGCTGAAGAGGAGGTCACCTGTGATGATCGTAAGGTCAGGATCAGTCTCATCAAAGGCTTTCTTTAGCAATGCATAGACTTTTGTCCGTCCTCCAGAGGATCCCCGACGTAGATGAAAGTCAGTCCCCCACAGTATGGTAAACTCTCCATCAGAGGGATATTCGATGGTGAAGGCCTTTCCCCGTTCTACAGCATCCTCAAGATCGAAAGGCTCTAAGGGAAGTGCAAACACCTCTGTGTGACGGCTGACATCCTCATAGGTTTTTGTTTGGGTCAGGCCTAGGTAGACTCCTAGAAACAGTAGGGAGGCTACCAGGATCAGAGAGGCTAGCAGTAGTAAGATGGTGCGAAACAGGCTTTTTCTCTTCATAGGATTTCTCTTAAGGCTATCATAGGATGAGAAAAGTGGCTATGGGGAAAAGAAAGGGTATAGACATAAAAAAAACTGGCCTAAGCCAGCTTTTTCAAAGGTGAAGCTTTTTCTTCTCAACCTTGGCCCAGTATTGTGGAGAAGAAGGTTCCGAGGAAGTTATCCTGGAATTGGTCCGAAGTGTAGAGAGCCTGGGAAAAATCCTGCTGGTTCTGTGATCCACTGAGATAGTTGTAGAACATCTGGATGTAACTACCCATACTGTCGTCTGTTACCTCTTTATCTACCTGAACGACTAGGTATGAAGTGTTGCTCTTGATAGGCTCGAGGATTGTTCCTAGCTCAGCAGTATAGAGCTTCTTTCCCAATTCTTCTGTGGTAACAGCATTAGCAATCTTACCCTGGGGATCAGTGTTGCTGAAGTTGTTCATGTAGGTGGACTGTGCAATGTTGTAAGGAGTTGCTGCTACGTTGACCAAGTCCAGTCCTGCTTTTTCAGCAGCAACGGCAAAGTCATCCTTGGCATCAAGGACAAAGCCATTGGCCAAAGCGAGCAGATAGTCATCCACTACAGGATCATCACTGGAGGCTAGGTATGCCTTGACAGTTGAGAGCAGAGCGGGGGATGCATAGTCGGCTTCAAGGGGAGTGGAGTCAAGGCGATAGATTGACCAAGCTCCGGTCCCTTCGAGAGGTCCAATCACATCACCGCTTTTTGCTGTCAGTAGCTTGGTTGCGTCTTCAGGATTCTTGAAGTTTGAGACAAGACCAAAGTAGTAGACAGTACCGACCTTGCCTTCGTTAGCGGCATAGTTGTCTTTGCTGGATGAGAGAGCAGTCTCTTCAAAGGTCTTCTCACCGCTTGCAATTGCAGATGAGAGAGTCCTTGCCTCGTCCTCAGTCTCAACACTGATAATGCTCAGATCCATACTGTAGAACAACTGCTTGTTCTGCAGAGCATAGGCACTTGCCTTTTCATTAGGATATTGTGATGCATTGATGTCAACATAGTTGAAAGAACGACCTTCAGAAGCCATCTTAGCTACATAGTCAGCCTCAGATGAGGAAGACAGCGCACTACCAATGTCATCAATTACTATCTGGTAAGGGACAGACCTGCGAATGGACTTCTCAACAGAAGCCTTGCTTTCAGCTGTTGCCTTCTGATAGAGCTCAACATCGAACTTGCCATCCTTGTTGTATGCCCCACTGTTGATAATTGATCTGTTGACTACTTCATCTGCGGCAATGAGACCTGCCTTGGAAGCAATTTGGTTTACTGCTGTGAAGAGGACTGTGCTGTCATATGCACTTTTCCAGACTTGGTAGAGCGTCTGGGTGGCATTGTCGCCGGTGTTCTTGTACTGGCCACCAAAATTCTGTACCTGGTCGTAGAAATAGTTACCATATGCGTACTTGATGTCTTCCTTGCCGTATTTACCAAAGACAATGCCATCGGCATTATTTGGGCCTACAAAGGCCTGGATGGCAGGTGCCAAAACAAAGGAAACAGCGATGAGCAATAGGACGATCATACCAAAAACCCAGCCCGGGGTTATCTTGCTTTTCTGCTTTACAGCAACAACTTTCTGTTCTTTCTCGGTGGTGCCGCTTTTCTTGCCTTTCTTGAAGTCGAGTGCTTTTGCCTCTCCTTCGCCTTTCTTTTCATCTGTTTTGTCGTCTGAAGACATCATAAACCTCTTTGTTGCCAAGCATTTTCCGCTTTTGCGGACATTCTTATGAAAAATACCATTAAGCCTACACACTGTCAATGAAATGATACGGAAAAGGGACAGAAGTGAATTTGTCTCTTATTGACAATAAGGGGGGCAACAGCTATATTTTACCCCGACTCAAAAATCTTACGGGTAGTAGCGCAGGGGCTAGCGCACTTGGTTCGGGACCAAGGGGTCGGAGGTTCAAATCCTCTCGTCCCGACCAAATTGCAAGGACTTAGCTTTTTTGTAGATTGTTGCGAGTGAGCGACAATTAGCAACACAAGGCTAAGTCCTTTTTTTTATGAAACTAGAATGGGCCAGATTTGTAAAAATCTGGCCCATTCTAGTTTTCTGTTTTGACTGAAGATTGTTTGCTTAGATTTTAACCGCTCCAGTTCGCTCAGTCAGGAGAGGGGGTTAGATTTCTATGTCTTTCTGTATTGATTCCAGAATTTTAGGCCCAATTCCTTTTACCTCAAGGAGTCCTTCTTTAGTTTTAAAGTTACCATTCTTTGTACGATATTCAATAATAGCAGCTGCTTTTGAGGCTCCAATACCCGGTAATGCTTCCAACGCAGCCTTGTCAGCCTTGTTGATATTAACGGCGGCAAAAGCGGCATTGACGAAAAAAAGCAAGGCAAATACAAATAGTACTGTTTTTTTGAACATGGCGATCTCCTTTTGGTTGATTTTCTCACAATACGAGAAACGTGTGCACCTTGTTTCATCCGCCATGAACAATGACCTTTGAACAAAGAACGTTAAGTTAAAAAATCATATCAGATAAAAATTTCAAAGTGAAATTTTTTATTCAATATTCTCAACTTTCTGTGTTTATGGGAAAATTATCTTTTTGCNNGTAATTGCTTTATAACAAAGGGGCAACTTTATCGACACAAGGCGATAGCGGACAGAAATGCATAAATAATTAGCCAGCCAAAGATGAAATTACGGATGAATGTATAATATCGGTTACGTTTTTGCAGCAGAAACAAAGCCAGCAACAGGGTGCTTGGAAAAAGAACACCTGCAATCAATGATGGGAGAAAACGGAGCAGTTCCTGGAGACCTAAGAAAAACCAGGGACCATTGATATGGAAGACGCCGAGTTTTTCTGCTTCAAAGGGGGCTGCTGGCAATAGGCAGAACAGAAGGATGGCGGCTGTGAGAAACGGATGCTGGCTGAATGAGGTGCGATATTTGCGCAGATGCTCCCATGCGAGTAGGCCCCAGAGGACTTCAAAGCCGACAATATGGTTGATGTAGACCCGTTTCATGCCGTCATCGGAAACGGAAAAGAAGAGATCGTTCAGGATGTTCCCTGTCAAAGGGATGGATGTGATGATGTTTTCAGCGATCAGGCCGGCAGAGGAGCCAGTGCTGTCTGCCCGCAGGACATAGCCGGTGAAAAGAAGCAGCAGCGCCACAGGGAGCGTCGAGGTCAGCCTTATCCACTGGCCACGGCTATAGGATTCGGTGCGGTCAAAGATGGCCCAGAGATGTATGATCGAGAATAAAAAAAACAGTTGGCTGGAGTAAAAATGCAGTGCCCGGAAGGAGTCACCAAAGGGAACAAGCAGATCAATGGCACCGGTGGAATAGAGTGGCGTAGCCGGATCGTACTGAAAGGCGACAAGCAGGCCGGAAAGCACCGAGATGAAAAGGGCAATCAGGCTCCATTCCCCCCATCGTATGCCTGCAATCGTGTCTTGTATTTTTCCTTCCATGGGGGATTTCTTCAGTGAAACTCAGAGAGTGACGATGTAGCCGCCTGTGGCTCCTAGTTTTTCAACTTTAAAATGGGTGAGTGCTTTTTTGGCTGGCCCTTGTATCACGTCACCTTGGGGGGTGAAGCGGGATTGGTGGCAGGGGCACTCTAGAAATTTTTCCTTTTCCCTATAATTAATTTTGCACCCAAGATGGGTGCATTTTCTTGACACGGCCCAAGGAGCTTGCTCCCCTTCACCTTCGAAGAGGATGAAGTCGGGACCCATAAAAAAATCACCGGCGAGAAGGGTGAGTTTAATTTCGACCAGTCGTTGTTTAGCTGGAATCTTGAATCCGAGAAAACGAAAAACAGGATAACAGAGGGTCAGCAGTCCCAGCCAAAGAATAAACCGGCGTCGCATCGGCGATTGGGGATGAGTGGTAATTGGGAGAGGCATCTGATGTCAATACTGATGGGCGCTTGTCAGGATCCAGCGGAGAATGTATCAATCAAGAGTTGGTTGACGTGTGCGGGAACCAACTCGCTCACGTCGCCCCCGTGTCTTGCCGCCTCTTTGATAATGGATGAGCTGATATAGATCCACCGGAATGCAGGCATGAGGAAGATGGTATCCACCTCGCGTTCCAGTTTACGGTTCATCAGCGCCAGTTGGAATTCATAATCAAAGTCAGATATGGCCCGAAGGCCACGAATGATGGCCTTGGCTCCTCGTTGCATGGCGAAGTTAACAAGCAGGCCGGAGACTGCCGCGACCTCAATGCGGGGATTGTTTTCCGGAAAACATGTCTTGATCATCTCAATTCGTGTATCAATGCTGAAGAGTGGAGTCTTGCCAGGATTGACGGCTATAGCAATAATCACCCGGTCAAAGAGATTCAGGGCACGGTTGATGATGTCCATGTGACCCATGGTAATGGGATCAAATGTTCCGGGATAAACCGCAATAGTTGTCCTTAGATTGGATGGCAGCTGGTTCATGACGTGGGTGAGGTTGGTAAGGGTTGATAAAACCAGAAACCGGTGTCACCATATTTTCGCTGATCCATCAAACTCAGAGTGATCAGGTCTTGCGGCAGGGTCTCGCTGGATCGCTCTTCGACGATGAGCAGGGTTTGTTGGCGAAGCCAGGAGCTGGTATCAAGGGCACGTAAAAGTAGCGAGGACAGGCCCTGAGAATAAGGGGGATCAATAAAAATCAGGTCAAAACCCGAACAAGATGGGAGGTACTTTGAAAACATCGGCAAGCCTCGGCGTAGATCGTGTTTGATCAGCGTGACTGGTCTGGAATTTTTGAATTGACCGCTACCGTTGTCATGTTGAATTTCAGGCCGATGGTTGAAGGCATCCTGGCAGATCTGTACATTCCGGTTGATGAGAGTAAGGGCCTGCGGGTGACAATCCACAAAACAGACACTCTCTGCTCCTCGGCTCAGGGCTTCAAGCCCCAAGGCACCAGTACCTGCGAAGAGGTCAAGGACAGATGCCCCTTGAGTTCTGCCGGCAATGATATTGAACAGCGATTCTCGAGCCCGATCGGATGTCGGTCGAATAAGATTTCCCTGTGCCGGTGGTGGAATAAGCTTCCTGCCTTTGGCCCAGCCACTGATGATCCTCAATTATTTATGATGGGCAATAAAGTATTCCGCAATCTGCACAGCGTTTAAGGCCGCCCCTTTGAGGATATTGTCGGAAACCACCCACATGTTGATGCCATTGGCTATGGATTCATCTTCACGGATTCTACCCACCAGGGTCTCAAATTGGCCTTCGCATTCTGTGGCCAAAGGATAGCGGCCAAGAGTCGGCTCATCGACGAGCAGGACTCCGGGCGCATTGGATAAAAGCTCTTTGACCTCAGCTGCACTGATTTTCACTTTCGTCTCGATGTTCACCGCCTCGGAGTGTCCGTAATAGACGGGAACCCGCACGGCGGTTGCGGTGATGCCGATGGTGTCATCTTCAAAGATCTTTCTGGTCTCATTGACCATCTTCATTTCCTCTTTGGTGTAGCCATTGTCGAGGAAGCTGTCAATTTGCGGGAGGCAGTTGAAGGCAATCTGATGCGGATAGACCTTGTGTTCCATGGGCTTTCCTGCGGCATAGGCAAGTACCTGGTTCTTTAGCTCTTCAATGGCCTTGGCGCCGGTACCGGAGACCGCTTGATAGGTTGAAATTACCAGACGTTTGATGCCGACTTTATCGTAGATCGGTTTGAGTGCCACCAGCATCTGGATTGTGGAGCAGTTGGGATTGGCAATAATGCCCCGTTTGGTGTATTGGGCGATGGCATGGGGGTTGACCTCTGGGACGACCAGGGGGACTTCCGGGTCCATCCGAAAGGCGCTGGAATTGTCGATGACGACAGCTCCGGCAGCAGCGGCAGCAGGGGCAAATTCCA
>DMAO01000284.1 GCA_003446545.1 Sphaerochaeta sp. | reverse complement strand
CCTACAGCTCACCGACGAAGAGAGGGCCTTCGATAGCCTTGAAGGTGTCCTTCCCCTAGCCATACCCTCCTACTTCTTTTCCCTCATAGACAGGGATGACCCTCGCGATCCCCTACGCATCCAGGTAGTCCCTACAGTCCATGAAGGAAAATTCCTAGAGGATGAGCACAGCGACCCCCTAGCGGAGGTTGACCACTCGGTGACAGGGCGCCTCATCCACCGTTATCCCAGCCGCGTGGCATTCCTGGTGACCGATATCTGCGCCATGTATTGCAGGCATTGTTTTCGCAGACGCTTTACCGGTACCTTCCAGGGGCCTGCAACCAGATCTGAGATACAGGAGGCGGCATCGTATGTTAAACAGCATAGGGAAGTGAAGGAAATCTTGCTTACAGGAGGGGATATGATGACCCTCTCCGATAGCAAGATAGAAGAGCTTCTCTCCCTATTCCGAGAGGCAAGGGAAGACCTGGTCATCAGGCTCTGCACCAGGATACCGGCGGCCTACCCTGCAAGAGTAACCCCTAAGCTTGTCGCAATCATCAAGAGCTTCGATACCGCACCCTTCTACCTGATGACACAGTTCAACCATCCGAGGGAACTTACAAAGGAAGCAGTATCAGCTGTGAGCTTGTTCGTTGATGCTGGCATCCCAGCAATGAACCAGAGCGTCTTGCTCAAAGGGGTTAATGATGATGCATCTACCCTAGAAGAGCTCTGTAACAAGCTCATCTTCTCTAGGATTAAACCCTACTATCTTTTTCAGGGGGACCTTGTGGAGGGGACCTCACACTTTCGGGTTCCTCTGGAAAAAGGCCTCGCTCTGGAAAAGGAGCTACGAAGACGCCTATCGGGTCTGGCCATGCCACTGTACACGGTGGACCTGCCCCAGGGAGGAGGAAAGATCCCCCTCACTGAAGGCTATCTGCAAGAGAGCAGTGGATGTGCTGTGTGGAACTTCATCACAGTAGAAGGGAAAAAACGAAGTTATCCTCGACAGTGATGTTACAGGGCATTAATCCTATCCAATACCTCTTGAATTGCCTTGGTACGAATCTCAGTACGTTTCTCTTCATAGGAGACAGGATCGAGAAACACTTCAGGTCCATCGGTGATGAAAACAGGAGCAGAAAGGATAGGCTCAGGCTTCATAACCACACTCTTTGGTGTCGAAATGGCAGGGGCTTTGGGAACCTCAAGCGCAACAACCGCCTCTGGTGGTGTGGGAACAGGTAGTGTCCCAACCACAGGCTCAGGCTTCACAACCACACTCTTTGGTATCGAGACGGCGGGAGCCTCAGGGGGCACAACCACAGGTGTGAAAACTGTCTCCTGTTGTTTGGGAACAGGTATGGGTTCAACAACAGGCCTCACCACACTCGTTACAAACTGAGGTGCGGGGGGGACAGGAGCTGCCGGAGCCCTGAGCGTTTTCACCATCTCTGCAACTTCCTTCTTGGCAGGCTCTTCCATAGCTGTAAGGATAGCAGGAATCAGGTCCGCCACTATCTGGTCGCGGTAGGTGGTATAGAGAAGAACCAACTCCTCTTCTGTTATGCTCCCGACCAGATGGGGCTTCAAATCCCTGGCAAGGTAGGGAAGATAGGTCGCCTTGTTTGCATCAAGCTCAGTGACGAGCATCTCTACCAATGCGGGGATCATCCTATCGACAAGCTGGGGTACATACTCCTGCATTTCAGCATCAAGGTCTTCTTCAAATCGACCAAGGCGTGCATCCAACATATCTTCAATCTGAAAGAAGAATGAACTCTGTCCATCGGCAAGGGTGGCGAGCAGCTCTGTACGCAGTGCTTCCACCTCCTCTGCAAAATCAGAACGCAGGACTTGGGGAATTGCTGGTGTATCAGTTACCTCAGGTGTTTGTACTCCCAAATTGAGAGTCTCCTCCAACTTGCCAGATATCTGCTCAAAAAACGCTTCATCAGAAGCAAATGCATTTTTTAATTTTTCATAGAGAAGCCCTTCAAGTGAACGGGCTACCTGGTCAGTGAGGGTTGGGAGCAACTCTTCAGCAAGGGCCTTCTTATCGACCGTTGGCTGGGCAACCGGCTTTCGAATAGGGGCTTCTATTTCCAACAGCGGTTGCAATTGCCTCGCTCGGGCTTGCTCCAACAGTTCATTTGGTACACCAGGACGTAGATACCATATCCCTGCAAAGGTAAAAATTGCCACAACCGTTGTAATGACCAGCAAGTGTATCCGAACCGATTTATTCATTTCAAACCCTCATACTACAATTGTCTCATCAGGATGATGAAACTCCGATTCCTATCCTAGCACAATACGCTGCGACTTGTCGATGAATTAACGCTGTATCAGTGTCATTGCACAGTTTGAAAACAGGGAGGGACGAAGGGAAAACATCCTCTCGTATATCCATTTGTGCCCTCTCCCTTGCCAAAAAATTCTTCAGGGTGATGTCCTCACGCTTTTTGGAGCGTACCAACCTCCTGAAAAGCGGTGCCTTTACAAAAACCACCTGGTCGCACAACCTATAGAGCTGCATCCTATACAGCAGGGCCGCATTGATGAGCAAAGCCTCTGTCCCTTGTTCCTCGGCCTTCTCAATCAAATGTTTACACTCCCTTACCATTGCAGGGTGCATAATTGCCTCAAGTGCCTTAAGCTTTTCTGGATCAGAGAAAACAAGGGCTCCTAGAGCCTTGCGGTCGACCTTACCCTCTCTGAGTATCCCAGGACCAAAGGTCTCCCCTAGCAAATTCTGATTCAGTTCCAGCACAACATGCCCCAGCTGGTCGACATCGATGACAGAGCACCCCTGTCTGGCAAATGAGGAGGCAACCACATTCTTCCCTGCAGAGGCCTTGCCTGTCAGACCAATGATCTTCATCAGTGAATTTCTCCCCAACTTTTCCCAGTCTCAAGACTTGCACGCAAGGGGAGTGATAGCTTCACAGCGCCCTCCATCGCTTCTTTGACCAACGAGTGTACCTTCTTTAGCTCCCCTTCGGGAACCTCAAAGACAAGTTCATCATGAATCTGCAGCAACAGCTTGGTAGCAGGGGAATGCAATTGCAAAGATTTGTCTATGCGAAGCATGGCAAGCTTCATGATATCGGCAGCACTGCCCTGGATAACAGTATTCACTGCTATCCTCTGGGCCTTAGCCCGCTCGACCCCATTGCTGCTTGCAATCTCAGTAATGGTGCGTAGGTGTCCAAGCAAAGTAGATACATAGCCGTTGTGGGCGGCATCTTTGCGCGTCTTCTCGATGAACGCATTGACCGCACTGTAGCGCTCAAAATACTGATCGATGAAAGCCTTTGCCTCAGCGTGTGTAATCTTCAAGTCCCCTGAAAGGCTGTGGGGGTCCATACCATACATCACACCGAAGTTGATGGTCTTGGCCACCCTTCTCTGCTCGCCTGTCACCTCTTCTAGGGGGACGTCAAAGATTAGGGAAGCTGTCGAGCTATGGACATCAACACCCTTGAGGAAGGCTCCCTTCAGGGCAGGGTCGTCTGCCATATGGGCAAGGACCACCAGCTCGATTTGCGAATAGTCAGCAGAAAGGGGTACATACCCTTCCTTGGGGACAAATGAGGAACGGATACGCCTGCCCTCTTCAGTCCTGACCGGGATGTTCTGCAAATTGGGGTCTTTACAGGACAATCTGCCGGTTTCTGTGCCTGTCTGGGAGAAGGATGGATGGATCCTCCCAGTCCTTTCCAGGATATCCAGAGGCAGCTTATCGATGTAGGTCGACTTGAGCTTGTTGAGCATCCGGTACTCCAGTACCAACGCCACCTCAGGATAGGTCTCGCTCAAGGGCTCCAATACATCCGTGGCTGTGGAAAAACCGGTACGGGTCCTTGCCCCTGTAGGGATCTCACGCTCGACAAACAACACTTGTTGCAACTGCTTGGGGGAGTTGAGGTTGAACTCATGCCCACAGATCGCAAAGATATCCTTCTGTATCGCACCGATTCGCTCTTCAAACTCAGAGGTCAGAGGTTCCAAAAGAGTCCTGTCAAGGAAGATGCCCTCAATCTCCATATTGGCAATGATACGTAGAAGCGGCATCTCAAGATTTTCCATCAGGCCCATGAGATCCCGTGCGACCAACAGGTTGGTGAACAGCTTATAGAGCCTGAAGGTAATATCAGCATCCTCAGCGCCATAGAATACAGCCTGTTCCTGCGGAATATCCCCGACAGTCTTGCCCTTGGGAACGGTATCCTTGTAGGAAAGCGTCTTGTATCCCAAGTACTTGTCGGAGAGGTAGTCCATATTGAAGACCCCAGTGCTGTCCAACAGCCAAGCTGCTACCATGGTGTCGAATACAAGCTTCTTGGGCACAACACCCCAATTTACCAGTACTTTGTAGTCATACTTGATGTTCTGCCCAACCAGAGAGAGTCTGCCTGTAGTGAAGAACTCAGAAAGAACCTTTCTGAGTTCTTCATCAGAGAACAGCCTTTCACCCTCGCTAATAATAGGCACATAGTAGGCAATCGCCTCAACCCAAGAAAAAGAAAATCCAAGGGGCTTGGCGTCCATAGCATCGAGGGAGTCTGTCTCCAGGTCGAAGGCGATGAGGCCACCCTCCTTCTCTGCCTGTGCAAGCAGTTCTTGCAGCCTTGGTAGCGTCACTACCGCTTCATAGGTTCCCTTCCCTGATGACTTCATCACTTGCATTACCACGTCTTGCTTTTTAGGTGCAGAGCCCCCGTTGGCAAGCTTTTCAAGCTCGCGCATGATGCTCTTCATCCCTATTTCCCCAAACAGGGGAATGGCAGCCTTGTAGTTGAGCTGATCGAGCCGATACTCCTCAGTGTCAAAGGAATCCACCTCGAACAGGTCATCCTTGAGCTCCACCAAGGACTTGCTCAACTTCGCAAGCTCTTCTCCCTCCAGCAATTTTTTCTGTATACCCTTTGCGCAGAGACGAATATTCCTGTAAATCTCTTCAAGGGAACCAAACTGCTGTAGGAGCTTGGCTGCCCCCTTCTCCCCTATCCCCTTGACTCCAGGGACATTGTCAGAAGCGTCCCCCACAAGAGAGAGGTAGTCCACGACCTGCGTAGGCAGGACACCAAACTCCTGCTGGACTTCGGCTCTGCCCATCAGGCGGTACTGCTTCTCCCCTTTCTTGGCAGGCCTCAGGGCAAAGATATGGTCATCGACAAGCTGCAACAGGTCCTTATCCCCGGTAAACATGATGGTATCGAGGTTGTGGCGGGTGGCCTCCCTACTGAGGGTTGCGATTATGTCATCAGCTTCGAAGCCTACTATCGCCATCATCGGGATATCAAGTGCCTTGAGAATGGCATTGATGATAGGGACCTGGGAGTGCAGGTCCGGTGGGGCAGCCTCTCGGTTTGCCTTATAGGGTTCGTACATGTCATGGCGGAAGGTAGGTCCATAACTATCCATGGCAACGACCATGTATTTGGGATTGTTTTCCCGAAGCAACTTCAGCAGCGTGGAGAAGAACCCGTAGACCGCGCTGATATTGTTGCCCTGGGAGTCTTTCATCGGGTTGTTTATAAAAGCAAAGTATGATCGGTAGATAAGGGCATAGCCGTCGATAATGTAGAGCCTCTTCTCAAGAGAAGGCTTTGCCGGCCCTATACTGGACTCCTCCCCTGTCATCCTTTCCACGACAGGTTTCGCTTCCCTCTTTTCGATGACGAGTGCAGGACGCACGGAAGCTTCCTTTTCCAATTTCTTCTGGTCAAAATCCTGTTCGCCGAACAGCTCCATGGAATCATTGGTCATACGTATCCCCTATGGTAATCTGTAACATGTCGTAAGCCACATGCATGTGAAGAGGAAGCTCGGCTTCCAGCTGACTGTGACGTATATCATGGCACAAATGGGTGAGAAACACCCGTTTGGCCCCTACTTTCGTTGCAAAGGCGACAGCCTCACCCACACTGAAGTGGGTGGGATGGGGCGAATAGCGTAGGCTTCCCAACACCAAGGTATCGACTCCCTCAAAGTATAGCAGGCTTTCCGGGGGGATGCCACTGCTATCAGTGGCATAGATGAAAGAGCCAATACGAAAGGCCATGATAAGGTTGCTCCCATGGCGTATCGGTATGGGGAGGACATCAAATCCTGCAACATGAATCATTTCATATGCAATGAGCTTGTTCAACTGGAGATGGGGTATCCCACCTGCCTCATCATAGGTCTTCAGCACATAGCCAAAGCGGGAGATGATACAGGAGGCAACCTCCTCAGAGCAGAACACAGGCAAGGTACTATCCTTGCAGAAAACCCTGAGGTCATCGATACCGTTGAAATGGTCTGCATGGTCATGGGTATAGAGCACCGCATCAAGGCTCTTCAGGTTTGCTCGCAAGGCCTGCAGGCGAAACTCCGGAGTGGTATCGATAAGCAGGGTATGATCCCCATCCTCGATGAGGATACTGCTGCGGAAACGGTTGTCATGGGGATCTGAGGAGTGGCATACAGGACAGGGGCACCCGATGACCGGAATCCCATGGCTAGTTCCGGTTCCCAGAAAGGTTACCTGAAAGGGCTTCATTTCACCTTGTCCGTAACGCTCTGGACGGCATCCTTCAATATGTCCTCACCCTGTTTGGCAGCTGCCTTGAGCTTTGCCTGCACCTCTGCACTTTGTAGGAGGTCCTGGAGCTTGTCAAGCGACTCTTGGGTAAATTCAGGACTATTTTTCACTTGGTCAATCGCAGTTTCAACGGCTGTTATCACCAATGCATTATCAGAACCTTCACGGGTTGCAAAGCTGACTCCCAAGAACCTGGTACTCATGCTGGGGGCAAAGAAATACAGGAGAAAAAAAGATATCAGCGCTGCAATCAACGCTGAGAGGAAGAGGTGGATAAAACCCTTGTTAGCCATGGTCATGCTCCTTGCGATTACTGTATCATACTTACCCAAAGCAGAAAAGCAATACAGGCCCGGATTTCTCCGGGCCTGTCAGTCTAATCTGGCTATTCCTAGATGAGTGAGAAAAGGAAGGAAACTCCGACCTTACCTGAATCCAGAGGGGCATCAAAGAGGTTCTGCACATCCGCAGCATTATTGAAGGTGTATGCAGTATCAACAGTGTAGTTGAGACCGACCATCATGTTACCGAGTTTGAAATCGGCGGTTGCACGGTAGGCAACAGGAGAGTTTATGAATGCTTCACTGAATCTATCCATTGAGTCTACACCAGTACCACTTGAATCCTCAATGACAGTGTTTCCATCAGGATCGATCATCACGTTGAAGCGGGGTCCCATGCCAAAGCCGAGTCTGGCAATATTCAGGATATCAAGGGAGATACCTGCACTGGTCAGTACGGAGATGGTAGTATAGTCAACACCACTGATGGTCTTATTACCGAACATACCTACCAAGTCTACCTCTGCAAGCAGGAGCTTAACACGGACGTCAGCACCAAATGCATAGTTTTCAATCTTGGCAAGCTCATCACCATAGGTCTCATCATCAATGGATGTCTGAACTTCTGCGAAGCTCTTATCATAGCGTGCTGTTGCACCGATGCTCAAATCTACCAAAGCTGCACTTAGTGTTGCAGGAAGCAGGACACATACTACGATGAGTAATACTAAAAATCTCTTTTTCATACTTTTACCTCTTTTTTTTGACTGGCTGATACCCGTCTTATCGTTATGCTATAAGAAATCTAAAACATTTTTAAGGACAACGCAAGAGAAAGTGAACCGCTAGTCAGCTGAAACAGATCCATTGAGGACCTAGTTTCAATAAAATTCCCCATTGTGGAATCACTCTCGAACAGATACCGCACTCTCAATCCAACTTTTCCAATTTCCAAGCCCAAACCAAGTTGTAGGTACAAGGGACTTTCCATAAGCGCATCGGTGAAGGTAATCTCAGAAGCATTCTTCTCATTATCCTTCAACACATAATACGCGCCATCATTGGTCTTGGTTGCGGGAACATACAGGACACTTGGTCCCAAGCCC
>DMAO01000127.1 GCA_003446545.1 Sphaerochaeta sp. | reverse complement strand
GAAGTCCCGATGTCTATCGCGAGTGCTTGGTTCATAGTCCTAAAAGGATACGCCTTGCCTTTTTGTGTTGTCAATGAAAGATTTGGATATTTGCTAGGCATACAGGATACCACCTCTGCCCGCCAGGCCAGAAAAAAGCTCTTTCCTGCTATCCCTTCCTACCTTTGTTCAATGTATGAGGATTACAGGCTTGATGACCTCTTCGCCACTCTTGTTGAACATAGCAAAAGCCTGCTCCAATTCGTTCAGAGAAAAGGTATGGGTCAGAACGAGAGAAGAGGGGATGAGCCCTTGCTTCAACAGTTCAAATGCCTGAGGGAATCCCCAGTTTGGAATGGCATGTGAAGCGATCAGACGTTTTTTAGCAAAATGAAAATCATTCGCATTCAAGGTGACCCTGTCATCGGAAAAATCAATACCATTGAACACAATCTGGGCATGGAAACCAGCCATATCTATCCCATCTGGAATTGTCTTGGGAGGGGAGGTGACTATCACCCGATCAAACAGGCTGGGAAATTGTTCTTTGAGCTCTTTCTTCCAATTGGGAGTAGCACTATCTACCACCAAGTCAGCTCCAAGCTGATAGGCTATGCTTTCCCTGTATTTTCCCCGAATGGAATCGAGGTGATGACCCACTACCACAATCTTGGAAGCCCCTCGCAACCGGCTCAATACAATGCAGCTAAGTCCGATGATTCCTGGGCCCATGATAAGCACATTCTCAAAAAGCTGGATATCGGCCTCCTTACACAGGTCCAACGCAACAGTTATCGGTTCAGCCAAAGTTGCTTCGACAAAGGAGAGCCCTTCAAAAGGAATGACCATCGCACGGGGGACAATGAGATACTCCCCCATTCCTGCCTGATCATCCATATAGGTTTGGATATTCGAGCACAAATACGGCTTCTGATTGAGGCAGGCCGGACAGGAATTACAAGCAATGTTATTTTGAACCACAACCTGAGTACCCTTCAGCAAATCGGAGACACCTGATCCTACCGTTTCTACATATCCGGCAACCTCATGGCCCAATGGGGTAATCTCTTTGCTAGGGAAATCGTTAAAAAAATGCAAGTCTGTCCCACAAACTCCACAAGCCTTAATCCTAACAAGTACCTCATCAGCCTCTAAAGCTCTCAACTCTTTCCTTATCAAGCGTATGTGTTTTGGTTTGTCGACCCATGCACTCGTATATTCCATCTGATAGCACTCCTAGTCTCTACGGGATAAAAAGGCTCATACTTTTACCCTGTCCAATATATCATCGTCGCCATGAATGTACCAGAGAAATTATCTTTGGAGAACTTCTTACCCGACTAGATCTCTTGGACAACCCTCTTCAACACATCCAAGGTCAGCTCTTCTGTGCTCTTGAGGACCACATCCGAACCAGGTAGCTCACCCTCTGATCCAATGCCGACAGCTTGCATCCCTGCCCTCTTGATAGCCTCTATACCTGCCTTGGCATCTTCAACACCAACGCAATCGGTATACCATACCCCTATCTGCTCACTGGCAGCGAGAAATATATCTGGTTCAGGCTTCGGCTTCTGCACCCTGGTGATATCGGCGATGGCATCGAAACGATCAAGGATGCCCAGTTTCTCACAGACAGTCCTTGCGTTCTTGCTTGCAGAAGCAAGGCCAATCTTCACCCCCTGTGATTTCAGCTCTGAGAGAAGGCCCAAGACTCCTGGGAACAGATCTTCACCGGTAATACTGTCCAAGGAGGCTACGTAGGCATCGTTCTTGCGCTTGAGCACCTCGGTGCGTTTTTCATGGGGCCAATCAACATTGTTGTGGTCGAGTATCACCTGCAAGGAAGCCTCCCTGCTTACCCCCAGCAGACCCTTGTTCACCTCACGGTCAAAGTGCAGGAGGTTCTCATCACTGACCTGTTTCCACGCCTTGTAATGCAGGTGGGCAGTATCACAGAGGACTCCATCAAGGTCAAAAAGCACCCCACCAAGCTTTGGCACTAGGGAGAAGGTTCGGCTTTCACCTTCCTTCAGGGAACAGCTCACATTGCGGTGAACCAATTCCACTTCTTTTCCTGTCATAAGGGTGTAGGTCACCTCACTTGGGCGAAGCTCTACCTTGAGAACAGCGCTATGTAAGGTGAGACAGAACGTCAGAGCCTTCCAGGCGGTGGGTAGCTTGGGATCGAAACTGAAGGTTCCCTTCCAATCCCTAAAGCCTGCAAACCCATAGACAACGGCCATCCACGATCCTGCCATGGAGGCAGTATGAATCCCATCGGCAGAGTTTCCTTGGATATCATCAATATCCAGGCGCACAGTCTTCTTGAAGTAGGTCCATGCCTTGAGGCTCTGGAAGGAGTCACTGGCCATGATGCTCTGGATACAGTATGAAAGCGAAGAGTCCCCTGTCGTATAGGGCTCGTAGAAAGAGAAGTTCCGCCTCCTCTCTGCCTTCGTAAAAAGACCGGAGAGGAAGAACTGGGCAAGTACGAGGTCGGGTTGCTTGAGTACCCTATGACGGTAGATTACCAGAGGGTGGAAGTGAAGCAGAAGCGGATGCTTGTCCTGGGGAGTCGTATCAAACGGCCAGGGGGCCTTCTTGAGGAAGGAGTCATCCTGCTCATAGATCCCCAAGCCCTTGTCAAAGGGAATTCTCATAGCCTCCTGGGCTTGTTTCCAGGATGAAAGCTCATCCTTCTCCAAGACCAGGGGGAGGATTTTACCTTGCTGTTGGTAGCTTTCCACCAGAGCTATGGCGAAAGCCAGGTTATTTTGGGCCATCAGGTTGGTATAGGCGTTGTTGTTTACACACGCATTATACTCATCGGGGCCAGTCACTTCGTTGATGCAAAACTCCCCATCGATGAAGCAGCCAAGACTGAGCCACATACGGGCACTTTCAATAGCCATTTCCACGTACGCAGGAGGGGCAGTCTCCCCGGTTGCAGCGAGATACTTCTCCACAGCATAGAGAATATCCGCATCGATATGGTACTGGGCTGTACCTGCAGGATAATAGGCACTGCATTCCTCCCCGCTTATGGTACGCCAGGGGAAGAGAGCCCCTTTAAGGCTCATCGTCTTTGCACGAAGGCGGGCCTTGTCCAGGATCCTATAGCGGTAATCGAGCAAGGACTTGGCAATATCTGCCTTGAGATAACAGAACATTGGCAGGGCGTACGCTTCCGTATCCCAGAAGTAGTGCCCTTCATACCCTTCCCCGGTCAGACCCTTTGCGGCCATACTGGAAGTGCCATCACGGCCACAAGCCTGCAACAGGTGGAAAATATTGAATTGGAGGGCTTGCTCGGTCATCTCATCACCCTCGATGAGTATCCTTGCCACGCTCCAGAAATCAGAGAGAAACTGTTCTTGCTCCTGTGCATAGGAGGCAAATCCCTCTTGGGCACACTTCCTTGCACGGAACGGAGCTGAATCATCTTCGGTGGTATAGGCGACGTATTTGTTGAGAGTCACACACTCACCCTTTGCCAAGGAGAAGGTATAGGAGAGAGCGAGGTCTGGCTCTGAAGGGGTAATCTGTGAAGCCCCCTTGCTTGTGGTATGCACTGCAGAACCATAGAGATTGAGGGCACTGTTACGCGTCCTTGCAGAGAAGTTAAGGGCGTCATTTTCGATAGAATGGTTCAGGATGACCAGAGGGTTGGAAGTGAACTTTGAGCCAACCCGCGGGTCATCCTTGGAAGATCGGTTACGAACCCCGATATCCAAGAAGCTGGTGAGTCGGATCAGAAGGTCGGTATCCACTGCCTCCACAGTGTAGGAAATCAGCGCACAATGCTTATCGGTAAAACTGACCATGCGTTCGGTCGTAATCTTTACCCTATCACCTTGGCTACTGGTCCAGTCGACGATGCGCGTAAGTATCCCAGTCTTATAGTTAAGG
Source organism: Sphaerochaeta sp. (assembly GCA_003446545.1). Taxonomy (GTDB): domain Bacteria; phylum Spirochaetota; class Spirochaetia; order Sphaerochaetales; family Sphaerochaetaceae; genus Sphaerochaeta. The sequence continues at coordinate 3,752 of DMAO01000127.1, read as the reverse complement.
TAACGTGAAGAGGTGTTTACCACCCCACTCTTCATCGAAAAGGGGAGACTCCCTACCTCCAACTCAATCCTTTTGGGATCGGGGAGGTTGAGGATAGTCTCGTGGTTTTCGGCAAACCCATAGGCACGCTCGCCATACAGGATGGGTTCACTGTCATAGAACCCATTGATGTATGTACCCTTATGGTAGGTGCCTTGGGTCTCCTCAAAGTCCCCTCGAAGCCCCAGATACCCATTGGCCAGGGTAAATAGGGTCTCGTTATGGGCTATTTGTGCAGGATCGTATTCTGCGTAACCAAAACTCATCGTATCCATGCATTATCCTTTGACTGAACCTGCAAGCAACCCTTTGACAAAGAATTTCTGCAGGGAGAGAAAGACGACCAAGGGCAGTATCATCGAGACGAATGCCCCAGCGGTCAGCAGATGCCAGTCGGAGCCCCTTGTTCCCGCCATGTTCATAAGCCTGACAGTGACTACTTCCATCATCTGGCCACTACCACTGAGGAAAACCAAGGCAACCAACAGGTCGTTCCATACCCAAATAAACTGGAAAATCGCAAAAGAGGCAAGAGCCGGTATGCTCAAGGGGATGATGAGACGGGCAAACATGGTAAAATGATTCGCCCCATCAATGAACGCAGACTCCAAGATAGATCGGGGGATGGTAGAGATGTAGTTGAAGAGTATATAGGTGGCCAGCGGCAGCCCAAAGCCGGTGTGGGCCAGCCAAATTCCCAGATACGTACCATTGAGCCCAATCTTCTGGTAGTCACGCAGGATAGGGATCAGGGATATCTGAAGCGGTACGACCAGCAGGGCAATTACCATGGCAAAGAGAATTCTCCTTCCTGGGAAGCTCATCCAGGCAAAGGCGTAGGCAGCAGCCGCTGCAATAAAGATTGGAATGATGACCGCAGGCAGGGTCACGGTGATACTTGAGAGGAAGGCACTTCCCATGGAAGCTCCTCGCCTAGTTGCTGTCCCCCCTCCTGCAGTTCCTACGGTGAAGCGTTGTCCTCCAAGCACCTCATCATAGTTTCCCAGCGTAAAATCCTTGAGGCTAGAGAATGCAGTCCACCACCCTGAAGAGGCGGTAGCATCACTATCACGAAAGGAGGTGATGAGTATTCCCGCTGTGGGAATAGTCCATATGAGACAAAACAGGATGAGCAAGAACGTGATTATCTTTCCCCCCCGTGTCATGTGTACTTTTGCCTTCATCAGAATACCTCCCGCTTGTTGAATTCCTTCAAGTTGTAATAGATGACAGGACTGACAGCGAGCAGGATGACTATTGCAATCGCCGAGCCTCGTCCATAATCGAGGAACTTGAACATCTGCTTGTACTGCTGGCTAGCCAAGACCTCAGTACCATAGAGTCCGTTGGTCATGGAATAGACGATGTCAAAGCTCTTTAGGGCTGCAAGCATGATGGTGGTCGATACGGTGATAATGCTGCCATAGATGGAAGGCAGGATTATCCTCATCAGAATGGTAAACTCCTTGGCCCCATCGATACGGGCAGCCTCCTTGATCTCGTCAGAGACTCCCTTCAAGGCAGCCGAGAGCACAACCAAGGAAAATCCTGTCTGTAGCCAGACAAATATGAGTATCAGGAAGAAGTTGTTCATGGGTGCCGAACCCAACCAGTTTTGTGGCTTCCCTCCCAAACCAACCATTATGGCATTCAACAACCCGGTTTGGTTTGCCCCAACAGGTTTGTAGGCATACATGAACTTCCAGATGACACCCGCTCCTACCATGGAGATAGCCATGGGGAGAAACACCAAAGTCTTTCCCAGTTTCTCAATTGCCGAGCGTTCTGCCAACAAGGCCGTCAGCAGGCCAAAAAATACAGCGAATGCTGTACCAAACAGTAACCAGAGCACGGTATTGCCAAAGGCTGTTCGCATGGTGGCATCAGTTACGATGTACTTGTAGTTCTCAAAACCTACAAAGGAAGTCGAATTCCTGTTCATGAAGCTTAGCACAAGGCTTCGTACCGTCGGGATCAACAGATACCAGCCGATGATCAGGATAGCAGGGCCTACAAATACAAAGGGAATGATCTTATTGTACTTCTTTGTGGGAAATAGCTGCACAATAAGGTTCATCGAATAGAACATGGACAAAACAGAGGCTGTTCCCCATACTATGGCAAACAACGTGGTCATTACCTGTGACATCGGATTGTTTCTCAGTAGGAGAAATCCTCCGATCATGACGAATATCGTGAGGGGAGTGAACACAAGTGTCCGTACGACCAACTCCTTCCTCTCCTGATCTTCCTGTAACTGCATGGTTCCTCCCTTGTGAGAAAGGGATTCCGCCTAAAGGCGGAATCCCCTATAGACAATTAGTAGCTTAGCGAGGCCAGCTCTTCTCAATGTTCGAGAGAACAGTCTTGCCATCCCTTCCGTTCACATACTCGACCATACCTGTCCAGAAAGAACCTGCACCAACTTCAGCCGGCATCAAGTCTGATGCGTCAAAGCGGAATACTGTCGCATTGACCAAGGCTCTAGCAAGCTCACGCTCAAGGCTGTTTCCGTAATCAGCAAGATTCTGCGTCTTGTGGGGGAACAATGCTCCACCAACCTGGGCCCAAGGGGCACAGGCTTCCCACGTGGTCAGGAATTCCATGAACTCCTTTACACCAGGCTTGTCGTTGAACACTACGAACTGGTCTCCACCACCAAGAATTGGGGTACCCCACTTCGGATCGATGGAAGGAAGAGCGAATACGCCAACTTCCTCTTCAAGATTGTCCTGGATCTTCTGGGGCATGAAACCTGTGATGAAGTTACCCTGGCGGTGCAGGAATACCTTCGTTGGGGTGTCAAACAGAGGTTTGACCGAATCACCAAAGTTTGAGGTAAGAATGTTGGTTGTACCACCATAGACATACTTGGGATTCAGGAAAATCTCGCCAAGATAGCCAAGGGCTTTCTGTACGGCAGGATCATCAAAGGCGATCTCATGGTTAACCCACTTGTCGTATACATCAGGACCTGCGGTGCGAAGCATGACATCTTCCAGCCAGTCTGTACCTACCCAACCGGTTGCATTTCCGGACTCGAAACCGATAGCCCAGGGGATTCCCCCATCACGTACAATCTGGTCCTCAAGAGCCTTCAGCTCAGCCCAAGTCTTGGGAACCTTGTATCCCTTTGCCTCAAAGGCTTTTTTGGGATACCAGACAAAACTCTTGGCATTCACACGGTGGAATACTCCATAGACCTTGCCATCATAGGAGCCCAAGTCTTTCCAGACAGGTGCATAGTTGGCATCGATCATGCCAACAACACTTGGAGCAAGAGGCTTTATATAGCCTTGCTTGGCAAACTTGTACATGATGCCTGGCTGGGGACGAGCTGCAATGTCTGGTGGGGTACCAGCTTCTGCCTGGACCAGAATCTGAGTCTCAAATTCCGGGCTTCCCTCATACACTGCATTATAGCCACTCTTCTCGTTGAATATCCTGATGATCTCATCAAAACGTGCGGCTTCCTCACCCCTAAAAGCGCCGAAGATGCGGATGGTCTTGTCCTCTGCCGCAGCTTCCTTTGTCCCTTGTGCCCAGACTCCCTGCATTGCCAGCAGTAGAACCAGGACAAATAACAATACCTTAGATAGTTTTTTCATAACGTCCTCCTAATACTTCAAGCATCACAACGTGATGCATATTCACCTACAGATACTCAGTCGAACTCCGCTTGGTAAGCTTCAAGCCGATGAGGCTTTTTCTTT
>DMAO01000286.1 GCA_003446545.1 Sphaerochaeta sp. | reverse complement strand
CCCAGCAGTCCTGAATACACCATTACCCGCACGTACCTTGAGATCGTCAGCGACCTTCCCTGGAAGGAGCCCAAGAGTGAGAGCTTCAGCATTGAGAGTGCACGCAAGATTCTCGAGAGGGACCACTACGGGCTCAAGGACGTTAAGGATAGAATCCTTGAGTTCCTTGCTGTGCGAAGAAAGAAAAAGGATACCAAAGGCTCGATCATCTGTCTTGTCGGCCCTCCTGGAGTCGGAAAGACCAGTGTCGGCATCTCCATCGCGCATTCGTTGAAGAAGCAGTATTTCCGCTTCTCCGTCGGTGGCATGAATGATGAGAGCGAGATCAAGGGCCACAGAAGGACCTATATCGGGGCTATGCCCGGAAAGATTATCCAAGGTCTGAGAATCACCAAGGTAAAGAACCCGGTATTCCTCATCGATGAGATCGACAAGATGGGAGTCTCCTACCAGGGCGACCCTGCCAGTGCCTTGCTTGAGGTTCTGGACCCTGAGCAGAATACCACCTTCAGGGATACCTACCTTGACATTCCTTTCGATGCTTCGGAGATTCTCTTCATTTGTACAGCAAACACCTTGGATACCATACCCCGGCCTTTGTTGGACCGTATGGAGATCATCAATCTCTCTGGCTATACCAGTGAGGAAAAGCTCGCCATCGGCAAGAAGTATCTTGTTCCCAAATCCTTGGAGAAACATGGGCTTGCCAAGAGCGAAATCCGCTATTCCCCAGCCATCTTGCTTAAGATAGCAGAGGAATATGCAAGGGAAGCTGGAGTGCGTAACTTCGAGAAGTCCCTGCATAAGATCAACCGCAAGATAGCCCTCCTCCTGGAAGAGAATCCAGAGACTGAGTTGCCTGTCAAGATTGATGAGACAAAGCTCATTGAACTTCTAGGACAGCCCGTCTTTGTTGGGGATGAAATTCACATAGCGGACAAACCTGGTATGGCAATCGGACTCGCGTGGACCAGTATGGGAGGGGACACTCTCATCATCGAAGCCCAGAACACCCCGGGAAAGGGCGAGATCAAACTCACCGGCCAGCTTGGGGACGTGATGCAGGAGTCTGCCAACATTGCCTACACCTGGCTAAAAGCCCATGCAATCGAGCACAAGATTGACATGAGCTGGTTTGAGAACAATGCGATCCACCTGCACATCCCAGAAGGGGCTACCCCAAAGGATGGGCCGTCAGCTGGTATCACCTTGACTGTCGCTCTCTTCTCACTGGTCACAGGCCAGATAATCAAGAAGAACTTGGCTATGACAGGTGAGACAACCCTCAAGGGTAAAGTAATGCCTATCGGAGGATTGAAGGAGAAGGTGCTTGCGGCAAGGAGGAATAAGATCGATACGATCCTCATTCCCACCTTCAACAAGCGTGATCTCGACAAGCTCGATGAGACCGTGACCAAGGGCATAACGTTCCACCTGGTTTCGACCATGGAGGAAGTTTTGGCCTATGCGTTCCCTGATGACGGGGAGCGAAAGGCTATGCTACCTATTGTCCCCAAAACACCGCCAAGAGATACCTCAGAAGTGGTGGCAATTTCGGTGGCGGTTGCCGAGGCTGTTAGAGAGGCTATGCGTGAGCGTTGAGTTATTGAGCCCTGCGGGCAATATGGAGAAGCTGAGGGTGGCGTTCGCCTATGGAGCCGACGCCGCCTATCTGGGCTTCACGGATTTTTCCCTTCGTGCCAATGCACAGAACTTCAGCGAGAGTGATCTTGCTGAAGTTCAGCTTTTAAAGCAGCAGAGTGGGAAAAAAATCTACTGCACCATGAACATTCTCTTTGGTGAGAGCGAACTCGAGGAGCTGAAGGGACAACTGGAAACCATCAAGGGTTGGCCTTTCGATGCCTTCATCATCAGTGACATAGGGCTGGTGCCCATTCTCAAAGAGGCCTTTGGGAACAGCGTGGAACTCCATCTCTCCACGCAAGCCAGCTGCATCAACAGTAGCAGTGCAGCGATGTACCACCAGATGGGTTTCTCTAGGGTCATACTGGGGAGGGAGACCTCTCTTTCAGATATCAGGAAGATTAAAAAAGCTGTTCCTACCCTTCAGTTGGAGACCTTTGTCCATGGAGCCATGTGTATGGCCTACTCAGGACGATGCCTGCTTTCCAGCCACCTAACAGGGCGCAGTGCAAACCAGGGTGACTGCTCCCACACGTGCAGGTGGAACTACCGCCTGACAGAAAAACTCTCTAGCGGAGAACTTGCCTTGGAAGAGGAACAACGCGAAGGGGTTTACTACCCCATCGCTGAAGAGGATGGGTACACCACCATCCTATCCTCCAAGGACCTTTGCATGATTGACCATATCCAAGAGCTTCTCGATGCTGGGATTGACTCCATGAAGATCGAAGGAAGGATGAAGAGTAGCTACTACGTAGCGGTTGTGACCCGTGCCTATCGCAAGGCTATCGATGCTTCTTATACCGATGATACATCATGGAAGGCTTATCGCGATGATCTGATGAACATCAGCCATCGCGAGTACTCCACCGGTTTCTTCTTTGGACGGGGCCCGATAGACCCCAAAAAAGGCACGTCCATCGACAAGAGTACAGACGAAGGATACCACCAGCAGTATCTCTTCTGTGGTTTCATAGGGGACCAGGTCAAGGAAGGTGTGTACGCTCTTGAGCTACGCAACCAGATCAGAGAGACCCAGACGTTGGAGTATATCGGAAATGATGTCCTATTTCTTGAGGATTCCACGTTCTCCTTGTTGGATGAACACTTCGAGAAGGTCGGTCAGGCCGACCATGGGAAGATCCAATATCTGGTAACTGACAAACCTCTGTCCAAAGGGTATATCATTCGTCGACTTTCTGTGGTTACATAAAGGGTATGTTTAGGCGCACCGCTATAATTCTCTGTTTAATTCTTGTTACCCTCCAAGGGGTTGCTGGTACAAACCTTACTGACGGGTTCTCTTTCTTAGAGAGGAACCCCCTTTTTATGGAGTTCATGTCGGCGGTAAGGAGCGAAGGAAATGTGGAAAAGGCAGAGAACCTTCGCCTTAAGGTATATGCCCAAACCGATGAGGGGCCTGAGGCAACCATCAAGAGGATACGCACCGACACAAGCCTGGCACGTCTCTATGTGGAAACCAAAGAAGATACTGAACGAGTTGAAGAGCTGCTCGAGGAAGCTGAAAAAAAACTTGGGCTCTTGGGGGACAAACAGGGCTTGTATACACTGATCCTTGGATCTGAAATTGACGGAATCTGGTACCTGCAGAACCCTAGGAACCTAGGCAAGGGGATATCCAGTTCCAGGAAGATCAACAAGGCTTTCAAGGAATTTCCGCAGGAAGTCTCTTCCCGTCTGTTGAAAGCAAATAGCTTGCTCTATGCACCCTCTTTT
>DMAO01000041.1:314-4600 GCA_003446545.1 Sphaerochaeta sp. | reverse complement strand
TTGCTCACAAGGTTCGGGTCAAAACTTGAGCCTTTCAACTCAGAGAAATATTCGCTGGTTAGCGAGCCTGCCGCAGCTTCCTGGACTGCAAGGTCATCCATGATATAGGTAGAGTAGAAGAACATCGCCATCTTACCCTGCAGATAATAGTCACGGGCTCTCCAGGTCTGTGGTCCTGGTGGATTGTATTTTGCAAGCTCAGCATAGAAAGCCACTGCTTCTCTCATCTCAGGTGAGTTGAAGATCAATTCTCCCTTGCCATTGAACAGAGCAGCTCCATTGGACATGGCGATTGGGGTAAAACACTGCTCGGTATACGCCTCAGGAAGGGTCCCAACCAAGATTCCATACTGGTTCATCTCTGGTTTGTAGAAGCGCTTTGCAGCGGCCAATACAGCATCCCACGTATCGGGTGCTTTGAGACCTTCACTTGTAAACCAGTCATTGCGATACCAGATACCCTGGATCCAACCATGATAGGGAAGTGCATAGTACTGCCCTTTTCCACTTGTCTCCAGAACTTTCAGGGGAGCGCCATAGAAACGATCGATACCAATCGTCCTGATGACATCGGTTGCACTCACAATATCAAGCATGTCTTGAGCACCAAAGGAAACTGCAGTCTCAGCCGGGCCTTCAAACAAGGCTGGAAGTGATCCTGTCGCCTTGGCTGTCTGGGCTTGGGTTGCAAGATCATTCTCATCAACAGGTATGAGATTGACGCTGATATTCGGATTCAAAGCCATGAAGGTGTCGATCAGCACCTGGATGGTTGCCATACGGTCAGATTGTGTTTCAGTGGTCCAAAACTCAATCGCAACAGGTTTTTCCGCTACCGCTTCAGCTTGGCCCTGGGCAAACATGGTCCCCACTGATACCAACAGCAGAACAAGAACTAGCACTACTCCCTTTTTCATACATTTCTCCTTTTTCTTTCAGAAATTAGTCTATTTTCATAGGACAGAATCATCCAAAACGTTTTGGATACCATGAACTATAAACCGAAACGTTTTGGATGTCAAGAAAATAAAGTGAGGAAAGAATGAAAAAAACCAAAAAGTTCGGCAAGGGCATATGGATACCCCCAAAGACTCCAAAATGAAATCTATTCCTCTCATACCTGGCCCATATCCCTCTTTTTTTATCTATACATATTGACCAATAGAAAAACAAAGAATATATTTGTCTTAGGCAACAATTGTCTATAGTAACTATCAAGGATATTCCCATGATCGACCTATGCGAAATACGAAAACTGCAGACCTCTCTGCGAACATTTGAAAAACATCTGAAAGAGGAGACAGGGCTCTCCTTCAATGACGCCCTGCTTCTATGTGCAGTGAACAAAGGGGTAGAAGAACCCGGGTTGCTCGCAAAGGAACTCGAGCTCTCCCCTTCACGACTTACCCGAATTCTAGACAGCCTTGAGAGTCGGGACCTGACAAAGAGAGAACTCTCTCCCCTCGACCGGAGAAGCCTGCTGGTTACCCTTACACATAAGGGCAAGCAGATGGTAGAAAATTATAGCTGTAGCGGGATAACTATCCCTGCAGACTTAGAATTCACCCAGAACTGAATCCTTAGGAGGGGTTTTAGGGACAGGGGGGAAGACTCCTAAAGAAGCTCAACGGCTTAATAAGCATGTCGCCCTTTCTGCCCCTAATCATAACACATTCAAAAATCTAGCTAATTATAGCTTTATTAATACGTAGGAGGGATGTATGGCACGATACCTAATCGTTGGAGGAGTAGCTGGCGGAGCCGGAACAGCAGCCAGACTCAGACGACGCGACGAAAATGCAGAGATCATCATGTTTGAACGTGGTGAATATATCAGTTATGCAAACTGCGGACTACCCTATTATGCGGGCAATGTCATCACCGAGCGTTCCCGTCTGTTTGTCATGACACCCGAGCGGTTCAAGGAGACCTTGGATGTGGAAGCCAGAGTGCTTTCTGAAGTTGTCTCAGTCAACCGCAAGGACAAATCCATCCACATAAGGAACTTGAAGGACAACAGCGAGTATGATGAGCGGTATGACACACTCATCCTCAGCCCAGGGGCTTCTCCTCTCAAGCCACCCATCCCTGGCGTAGACCACCCATCCATCATGTCGCTGCGCTCAGTTTCCGACATCGATAGGATAAAAGAAAAGATCGATAACCCTGCCACCAAACGTGCAGTTGTGGTTGGAGGCGGTTTCATTGGTCTGGAGATGGCAGAAAACCTCAAGGAACGAGGCCTAAAAGTCTCTGTTGTAGAAGCCCTCGAGCAGGTGATGAACATCATCGACTATGACTTGGCTGCCCAGGTGCAGCAGCATCTCCGAGCAAAGGGGGTGGACCTCTACCTCCGTGATGGGGTCAAGTCCTTTGGAAAACATGACTCACTGGTCACTGTCGAACTCTCCTCAGGGACCATAATCGATGCTGATATCGTCATCCTCTCCATCGGTGTCCGCCCCGATACAGCCTTCCTCAAGGAAGCCGGAATTGAGCTTGCACAAAACGGTGCCATCAAGGTGAACGAGTTCTTCACCACCAATGACAAGAGTATCAAAGCCGTAGGGGATGCTATCGAGTTCACTAGTCCACTGACCAAGCTTCCCATGACCATCCCCTTGGCAGGACCTGCCAACAAGCAGGCACGCCTGTGCGCAGATAACATCATCGACGGGGATACAAGACCCTACGGAGGGACTATCGCAACCAGCATCGCCAAGATTTTTGAGATGACCGTAGCCTCTACAGGCCTTACCGAGAAAGGGCTCAAACGGGCAGAGCTCCCCTATAAGGCAGCAGTCACCCACGCTGGTAACCATGCCGGATACTACCCCAATTCCAGTCAGATCACCCTCAAGATTCTCTACCATCCAGAAACAGGAAAGCTGTGGGGAGCACAGGCAGTAGGCTATGACGGCATTGACAAGCGAATCGATGTCATCTCAGCACTCATTGGAAAGGACGGCACCATAGCAGACCTTGCAGAATTCGAACAAGCCTATGCCCCCCCCTTCTCCAGTGCAAAGGATCCCACCAACATGGTCGGCTTCATTGCAGAGAACGTGCTGAACGGATATTCGAACACCATCACCTGGGAAGAGGCGGAAGCGATGCGCAAAGAGGGTGCCTTTATCCTTGATGTGCGCACCCAGGAGGAGTTTGAGCTGGGCAGCATGGAAGGCTCCCATCTCATTGCCAACATCGATCTCCGTGATAGGCTCAAGGAGGTACCCAAGGACAAGAAGATTGTTGTCTACTGTGCCATCGGGTTGCGCGGCTACCTTGCAGAGAGAATCTTACGTCAGAATGGCTATACAGAGGTATTCAACCTCACCGGTGGCCTGAAAACCTATGAAGTCGCCATGCGAGAGCTCGAGCTTCTGGAAAACAAGGACCTACAGAAAGTCATGATCCAGAAGAACGTTAACGTGCTCAACGAAGACGGCAGCTTCAGAAAGTCCTCTGTAAACAAAATACTCCGGCTCGATGCCTGTGGCCTCCAGTGCCCAGGCCCCATTATCCGCCTGAAGAAGGAGATCGATAATCTCGAGCAAGGTGACAGAATTGTCATCAAGGCATCAGATCCTGGCTTTGGCGTTGATGTCCAAGCCTGGTGCAGCCTGACCGGTAACGAGCTTGTATCCTTGAACACTACTGCGGGTATCATCGAAGCGGTTATCGGCAAGGGGGATCCCTCCATCTGCTCGGTTCCCGATTCTCTTGGTAACAAGCCTGCCATCTGTGATCCTGATAACGGGGCAACTATGATTGTCTTCTCCAATGATTTGGACAAGGCACTCGCGACTTTCGTCCTGGCAAACGGAGCTGCGGCAACAGGAAAGGATGTAACCTTGTTCTTTACCTTCTGGGGACTCTCTGTCCTGCGCAAAAAGCCTAATGCCCCTGTAAAGAAGGATTTGATGGGCAAGATGTTTGGCGCCATGCTTCCCAAGGGGATGGAAGGCCTCGCTCTCTCTTCCATGAATATGGGAGGCATGGGAGCTGCAATGATGAAGGGCCGCATGAAAAAGAAACATGTGGACCAGGTCAGACAGATGTATGAGGATGCGAAGAAGGCAGGAGTTCGCATGATAGCTTGCCAGATGTCGATGGACATAATGGGTATCACGCGCGAAGAATTGCTCGATGGTGTTGAGGTCGGGGGAGTCGCAACCTATATGGGGGCTGCTTCAAAAAGTAAGGTCAACCTGTTTATCTAGAATGAAAGGTATCAATACCCCAGGGCAAGCCCTGGACTCAGGAGGCGTTGCCTCCTTTTCCGC
>DMAO01000041.1:0-275 GCA_003446545.1 Sphaerochaeta sp. | reverse complement strand
CTCGCTTCGTTGGGGAATCAATAGTGAGGCGGCCTTTCGTTATCAGGAAGGCCGTCCTCACCATTCTCCACCAGTTCAGTGACACGCCTTTCCAGTTTTTCCAAACGATTGAGCAAGATAGCTACCTCCTTGGCCTGAGCGCTAACCACTGCATCCAGGGATAGGATCGTCTCTTCGGCATAAGCAAGTTTTATCTCAAGTTTTGTCAGACGTTCATCCATAGCAACCTCTCCTATGCCAACATAGTATCACGGGTATGAATCAAGTTCAATGAA
>DMAO01000040.1 GCA_003446545.1 Sphaerochaeta sp. | reverse complement strand
GCTTTTGCTACTCTCGCTTCGTTGGGGAATGAAAGAGAATCAGGTCGCACCTTCGGCGGAAGAACCGAAAGCTTTGGATATAGGCATGGTCATCCCAAACGTAATTGTACAGGATATTCAAGGGAAGAGCGTAACACTACATCAGATTGTGAAGGATAAGGCAATACTCATCTTCTACCGTGGTGGCTGGTGTCCATATTGCAACACCCAGCTCCGCGATCTGGCGATGATTGCTCCCCAACTTTCAGAAGAGGGGTATACGATTGTCGGAATAACAACCGACAAGGTAGAGGAAGTCGAAAAGACAATGCTGAAGTACCAAACGGAATACAGCATCTATAGTGACAGTCTCATGGATGCGGCTAAAGCATTCGGAATTGCGTTCCAAGTCGATTCCAAGACAGTGGTGAAATACCGCCTAGTTGGAATACAGCTTGAAAAGGCTTCTGGACAAACTCACCATCTCCTCCCGGTTCCTTCTGTCTTCATCACTGATAGCAAGAGAGTCATACGGTATGTCTACAGCAACCCAAATTACAAAGTGAGGTTGAAGGGAACGGAATTGCTCGCTCAAATACATGATCAGGATGTGACCCCACAAGAGAAACATGAGCCAATGGAATAAGACAATCAAGTCAACCGCAGGTATTAATGGCGTCCGAGCCAACGTTCGTCGTTTTGCCCTGTTAGGTTCCTTCCACAATTCCGGTGTCTTTGGATGGTTGGATATTTTCCCGATTAGCACTATCCGCTCGAACCATAAGGATATGCTTTCCCACTTCTGCCCGTTTGTCAGGGCATGGCCCCAAGCTCAATGTATGGGAGTTATCGTCGCATCCGCACCTAGGGAATCGCCCCCGACACCCCGGTGTGCATACTCCAAGGCTAACAACGGGTGAGGTCTTGCACTCCTCCCTTGCCTACGGAATATCCAATTTACTTCGGTTTGGGAATTATCTGATGGACACTGGAGACCTTGATGACAATACCGTTCCTCCAGCACTTCAGGAAATGCTTGGTTGCTTTGCCAGCATAGAGGCATTCTCCGCGTCTTTTTTGTAAGTTTATTAACAATTTTCCTATAGAATATATTGCCCTGGCATAATACACTCTTCCTATGATAGATAAAGCATCAAAGAACAGGATATCCAAGATGATGCCCATACTTTCGGAAAGCCAGAGGCGCAAACTTCTGGCCCTTGAGGCACTGGCCTTGGAATCCACTATCGGGAATCCCGAGAACCCCCTGTGCTGGACTACAAAGAGCCTGTGGAATCTCCAGTCTGAGCTTAGTAAACAAGGATACCGGATCTCAGCCATGTCAAGGTCGGGGAACTTCTCAAGGAACTTGGCTACAGTCTGCAGCTCAACCAGAAGGCCCTCCAGGTGGGCGAAGCCCATGTGGACAGGGATGTGCAGTTTGCGCAGGGCCTTCATGGAAGAGAGACAGCCTGTGATTTCTGTTGACACCAAGAAAAAGGAAAACATCGGCAACTTCAAGAACAACGGCAATCCCACAGATGTGCTTGACCATGACTTCCCCATCGCAGGGTCAGGGAAGGCCAGTCCCTATGGCATCTATGATGTGGGGGAGTAGGTTATTCTTTCTTACAGTTCCTGAGTACCTGAAAGATTCGGGACTTGCTCTTCTTTTCTGTTTTCGACGGACAGGTAATCGTACTGTCCACCCAGTGATTTTCGTCTCTAGTTTTCCATAGACACTAGAGTTTTAGCATGATATATTTTACATAGGGAGAAAGAGTGTCAAAAACACCATTATTCATAAGAATTTCCAGACCAACGTATGGTCGTTACCTACTCTGGTCCAATAACATCCAAACCGAGGGGATGGAGATTCTTACGCACATGCAAGAACCTTTTCTCATCTTGGGAAACCACAGCCAAGTCTATGACGCTTTCTTTGTCTCTTCCGCTGCCAAGGTGCATATCAGATGGATTGCAGGAGCAGTCCTGTTCAAGCTCTTTGGGCTGAAACTCCTTTTAGGAGGGTGGGTTGGAGCAATTGCAAAACAACAGGGACGTAGTGACCTGCATACCATCAGAGCCATTTCCAAAGCCCTCAAAGAGGGGGATAACGTAGGTCTCTTCCCTGAAGGGACCAGGACATGGGATGGGGAGAGTGTCGGATTTGACCGATCGACGGCAAAACTCATCAAGATACTGAAAGTCCCCGTCATTATCCTCAGCCTTGAGGGAATCTATGCGACAAAGCCACGCTGGGCTGACAAGAAAAGGGTGGGCTCTCCCCTTCTTAGGGTACTTCCCCCTCTTTCTAGGGAGGCCATCGCTGAGATGACAAAGGATGAACTCTACACATACCTTGTAGAGCATCTTTCTTTCTCATACCGTGCATGGCAAGAAAAAACTCACATCCCGTTCCTAGGAAAAGCACAGGCCGAAGGTTTGCAAAGAGTACTCTACCTCTGTCCCGATTGCCTGTCGTACAGCACCCTACAGACAAAGAAAGACCTGATCAGCTGCACCAAGTGCAACATGGTCTCTCATCTGGATGCATATGACCAGTTCACCACGGTGCAAGGAAACAATCCTTTCAAGGATGTTCCCCAATGGCATGAGTGGGAGCAACAGCAGCTGCTTATTCACTTGCAAACAGCAAATCCGGATGCCCCTATTTTCCCCCCTGACAAGGGAATCCTCTTCCAGAGGGGAAAGGATGACAAGCTCTTTACTCTGAGTAAGGATTTTTCCCTCTCATCTACAAGGGAGGGACTCCAAGTTGTCAGTCCTGACCCTGTCCTGTTCTCAGTGCTCCCGTTTTCCAAGATGCAATCGATGGTCATCAATGCAAAAAACACGATAGAATTTTATCACGATGACAAACTGTATAGGATACGGATTGAGAGAGACGGATCCTCCCTTAAGTACGTTGAACTATTTCACCTGTATGCAAAAAAGGAGAATCTATGAACTGGACTTACATTATACATATCGGAATCATTTCGACGGCTTTACTCATTGCCGCCCTTGCCCGGGCAAGGATCCGTTTTTTCCAACGCTTCCTCATCCCAGCCTCCATTGTTGCAGGCATACTGCTCTTGGTGTTCTATAACTTTTTTGCCCCTATGTTTGGCCTAAAAAGCGACTACTTGGGTGAGATAGTCTATCATCTTCTGAACATCTCATTCATTGCAATGATGCTCAGGGTTGTACCCGAGAATAGGGAAAAGGTTAGGGGAAAACGCACCATTGCAGCAAACGTGACGGCTGTCATGGCCCAGTATGGCCTGCAAGCCTTCTTTGGCCTGTTGGTCACTGCCCTGCTGATTGCCACGGTGAGCCCTACCCTATTCCCTTCCATAGGGTTCTTTCTTCCTCTTGGCTTTGAATTGGGGCCAGGCCAAGCCTATTCGATAGGGGTCACGTGGGAAAAGATGGGCTTTATGGGAGCTCCGTCTGTCGGTCTTACCATGGCAGCCATAGGGTTCCTCATAGGAAGTTTTGGGGGCGTCATGCTGATAAACCAAGGCCTCAAGCGTGGGTGGATAGCCAAAGGTTATCGGGAAAAGATTAACTCTCAGAGTATTCGTACAGGTTTCTTCAGTCGGGTCACCACCGAAAGGCCGGTAGGTTCCTACCTTACCACTGATGGGGAGTCCATGGATTCTTTGACCTATCATATAGCCCTGATCATGACTACATATCTCATCAGCTGGGGTTTCCTTACCGGCCTTACAACGCTATTGGACCTTATCGGTCCCATGGGCTCGGACCTTGCAGATAGCCTGTGGGGTATCAACTTCGTATTCAGTTCATTCTGTGCCTTGGGTGTGAAGATGATCATGCGTCTCTTCAAGGTTGAGACCACCATCGACACGGCAACCTGTAACCGCATCAGCGGATTGTCGGTAGACCTGACTGTGGCAACATCGCTCGGGGCCATCTCTCTGGTCGTCGTCCAGGGATACTGGTTACCCATATTGGCTCTGGTATTGACGGGATTGCTTTTGACGCTCGTCGTTCTGCCTTGGTACTGCTCGCGTATCTATGACGATCACCAGTTCTTTAGGATGTTGGTCATCTACGGGACAGCAACAGGCACCCTTCCTACAGGTCTGGCCCTTCTGAGGGTTGTGGACAAGGAGTTTGAAACACCTGTGGCAACGGATTATCTCTATGCAGTAGGCGTTGTATTCATACTTGCCATCCCCTTCATCATGAGCATGAACTTGCCGGCTTTCAGTATAACGCGGAACCAGCCTTCACTCTTCTGGCTAGCTGTCCTCATATCAGCGTTCTATATGACTGCTTCCTTCATCTCCTACCTGATTATTGCAAAGAAGCGTTCCTTCGCACAAGCAGGAAAGCTTTTCTATACTGAAGAGGTGTAGGCAATAGCAGCTGAAGGTACAAAAAGCTCTTGTGCTCACAATCAAGAGCAGATACAGTTGTCCTATGAACAGGACAAGGATTCTTCCATGCTTCCCTCCCCTCCAGCAAACTGGCAGGGGAAGGGAGTTCAACCAGTACTCCCTTGATGATCATAAAGAGGTGGTCTATCACTACCTCTTCCATGGCCTGAGCCATCGCGCCCTTGATAAGGATATTCTCGGACTCGACCCTGCCTACTCCAGAGGATTCCAGTCAATGAATATCCTACATTTCCTGGGGCTTGTGGATGTTCACAAGCATTTTTTTGAAGGGTTCCCCTTAGAGGATGCCTTGGCAATCCTCAAGCCCTACACCGCAGAAGAGGCCTATCTGCTTATCTATTCGTATCTTCTTGATAAGGCACAGATGTATAGGGAGGACCAACAACCTGACTATGGCGTGGCGGAGCTTGATGCACGCTATTGGATAAACCAGTTCCTCAAGGATGTAGATGACCGTCAGCAGATAGAGAGCCGACTCTCTTTCGTCCCTGCCTCAAGCCAGGAGTTCCGATATGGTTCGAGCAAATACTACGTGAGCAGTACCTCCCTTAAGGAAGTGCTCAAATGCAGGTACGATTTCTACTGCCAGATTTGCCACACAAGGATCTATCGCCCCAAGTGGGTGCGAACGCTCCCCATAAAGGAACAGTGGAAGCACCTTAATGCTGATGTGCACCACATACAGCCTCTCTCAAAGGGAGGGATCGATCTGATGGAAAACATGCTTTGCCTCTGCCCGAACTGTCACAGGCGCTTCCATACTGAAGAGCACATACTGGAAAGGAGACAGGGCCATCTCTTTGTCTTCAACCAAATTTCCGGCAAACATTCCCCTTTGACAATCAAGCACTCTTTGATACTCTGACAATCCCAAAACAATGCTCTTCCCACGCGTGAAAAGGAAGAGTACACTGGGGAAAAGCAATGAAAGGTATCAATACCCCAGGGCAAGCCCTGGACTCAGGAGGCGTTGCCTCCTTTTCCGCCCCAAGGGGCGGGGTATCTCACCTTGCTTTCCCAGCACTCGCTCGGTAATGG